>NZ_PYNY01000010.1:0-137355 GCF_003026135.1 Photobacterium sp. GB-36
CAAATAATAAGCAATACCCCGTGGTGGGGTTCCCGAGTGGCCAAAGGGAGCAGATTGTAAATCTGCCGGCACTGCCTTCGAAGGTTCGAATCCTTCCCCCACCACCATCTAATTTGAAAAGTTGTCGCCACTGACGTCTTTTCTGGCGAAAGCCAAATATAGCAATACCCCGTGGTGGGGTTCCCGAGTGGCCAAAGGGAGCAGATTGTAAATCTGCCGGCACTGCCTTCGAAGGTTCGAATCCTTCCCCCACCACCATCTAATTTGAAAAGCTGTCGTCACTGACATCTTTTCTGGCGAAAGCCAAATAATAAGCAATACCCCGTGGTGGGGTTCCCGAGTGGCCAAAGGGAGCAGATTGTAAATCTGCCGGCACTGCCTTCGAAGGTTCGAATCCTTCCCCCACCACCATCTAATTTGAAAAGTTGTCGTCACTGACGTCTTTTCTGGCAAAAGCCAAATATAGCAATACCCCGTGGTGGGGTTCCCGAGTGGCCAAAGGGAGCAGATTGTAAATCTGCCGGCACTGCCTTCGAAGGTTCGAATCCTTCCCCCACCACCATCATTTAAACCAGTAGCTCAGGCTGCTGGTTTTTTTCTATCTATACCTTTACTCCCTCTTAAATATTTCCCATCTAAGTTCTAAATTTGTACGTAAAAAAATTGCTATAATTTCATTATATGATTACTTTTATTCATGACATTTAATAATGAACAACATGCATATTAAATATCATAAACATCAATAATAACAATTAAATGGATAGTATATGGCTTTGGGTTTCACGGAATTAGAACAAGAAAAGTGGAACACCATAAAAGTACTCATCGTAGATGATCAGCTCTCTTCTGCTCAACTCGTTAAAAGTGTCTTAGATAAAATTGCGATCAAATCAATTGATATCGCGACCTGTTACCAACACGCTATTCAGTTATGCCAAACCCAGCGTTATGATCTTATTTTGTTTGATTTCCATCTTAATCAAAATATTAATGGTGGTGAGTTACTGTCTTTACTCAGACAGCAAAACCTTATTCGTTCAAATTGTGGAATCATCTTTTTTTCTGGAGATCACTCACCTGAAGTCATTTCAACCACAATGGGAATAGAGCCTGATTGTTTTCTTACCAAACCCATTAACGTCGGCACCTTAAAACAACGAGTGATCAGTGTCTATAAAGTTTGCTTACACAGAGAGCCAATATATCAAGCTTTAGACAAGCAAGATCATCAACAAGCAATACAGTTATGCCGGCATTTACTCCGAGAGCAAGGCCATAATCTGCATATAGAAACGCTTTTACTAGAGCTACTTATCGAAATAAAACAATGGCAGCAAGCAGAGCAATTATTACTTTTATTTAAGCAACGCTCTCAACACCATAAGTTATCATTGATTGAAGCAAAACTTGCGACAAAGAAAGGCTATCACCTCGAAGCGATTAACCGACTAAAACGGTTAATTAAGCATGTCCCTCTTTGTGTCTTTGCTTATGATGAACTAGCGTCCCTTTATCAACAAAATAACCAAGTCGATAAAGCTCAAGAAGTCGCCATGCAGGTACTCACCTTAACACCAACTATACCGCATCGAGCTTTAACTGTTGCTCAATTATCTGCAGATATGAATGATATTGATAACTTTCTGCAGGCAGGGAAAACATTAGCAACACATCTACCGATTATTGATAAGTTATGGCTAGTACACTTTGCTGAATATACCGCTATTTTCGAGCAAATTTACACAAACCAATTATCAAACCAGCATAACCATCGACTACACACTGCTATTAAAGATATCCATCACTTAGCTCAGCTAAGATTACAGGGTGAAAAAAAGCAACATTTAGACGCCTTCGCCAATATTGCACTGGCTCGTATCTACCACATAGATAAAAAGATCCAAAAATCCAAAAGGCGTTTACTAAAAGGATTAAGTCCATTTTTCGGTGTGATGCTTCAAGCTCCGTCAATAGTCATGATCGAAGCACTTCCTATGCTTATCAGTTATGGTGAAAGTCGTTTAATTGGAGAGGTATACCAAGTATTAATGACACGATCTGAACTTGATGAACACAGTCAGCACCGTTTAAATGAATTAAAAGAGAAACAGCTCATCATTGAAAATGTACGTTTACTTGTGAGCCATTTAGAAACAGCAAAAGCTAATTTGATACAAGATCCCAAACGAGCTGGTGCGCTATATCAAACGATTTTACATGATTACCCACAGTGTAGTGAGGCAATGCTTGGTTATTGTGAAAGTTTACTCAATCAAAAGGCTTACAATCACTCTGATATTCAAAAAAGCTTAAAACAACTAAAAACCATCGAGTTACCACAACCGTTAGCGGATTGGAGAAAATCCTTAATAGCGAAATTATCCTCTCCACAGGTCATATAATAACGACGGAAAATAAAAGCCTAACCTAAGTAGTTTCTAAACGAACACATACTACGTTAGGCTTTTTCGCATGACTCAATCGTCAATTAACGAATAAATCGGTTATAGATAAATAGCAGCACTAAAGCACCGACGGTGGAAATAATAATAGTACCAAGCAGACCCGACGCACCTATACCCAACAGTGAACCAAGGAAACCACCAGCAAAAGAACCAGCAATACCTAAGCCACATGTTGCAATCCAACCGCCACCATCATTTCCAGGCATCAACCATTTAGCGAGTGCACCTGCTATAAGGCCAACAATAATCCAAGTGATAATAGACATGATATTTTCCTTCGTCCGTGGCAGTAACAAGGTAATTACTGCACCATATTGATAAAAATACTTTTTAAAACAACATGTTTGAGTATTTCGTATTCATTCAGCATAGACCTGATAACTCACTCAGTACAAGTAAAGTACTCATTTTTTATCTCTTTTTATCATGACCTAAACTTCCAGCTAAAAATAGACTGTTATTAACAATCTAATATATTGATTTTTAATAACTATATTTCATCATCCCATTAATATTAAATTCTTCCTCAAAGCAATAAAACACTGATTTATTTATTTGACAGACTTACCACGAGGGGTATGTAAACAGATTGTTTAAATATATTTCAGAAAAAACAACATTATATTTAGCTATTCATCCCTTCTCGGTACCTAAAAAAATAAGTGATCTTCATCACAAACGCGTATCCGTGAGAGACTTAATATAATGACACTATTTGTATGATGTAAGAGCTAGATATGAACAGATTTGAAGGAAAAGTTGTCATTATCACAGGTGCGGGTAATGGTATGGGTAAAGCTGCGGCACACCGTTTTGCCTCTGAAGGCGCAATTGTCGTTCTAGCAGATCTTTATCAGGACGCACTAGATAAAGTACACAGTGAGCTAATTTCAGAAAAAACACTGTGTGTTAAAACCGATGTTTCAAATGAAGCTGAAGTAAAAAACCTTATTGATCAGACCATTAATAATTTCAATAAGATTGACATCTTAATCAATAATGCTGGCGTACATATTCCAGGCACAATATTAGACGGTAGCATTCAAGATTGGGAGAAGATCTCTAGCGTAAATATTAATGGTGCTATTTACTGCTCTAAATATGCATTACCTCACTTAATCAAAAGCAAAGGCTGCATTGTTAATAATGCCTCTGTTTCTGGTTTAGGTGCTGACTGGGGCGCAGCTTACTACTGCGTATCTAAAGGCGCTATTGTTAACTTAACTCGTGTACTTGCACTGGATTTTGGCCTACAAGGTGTGCGTGTTAACTCTGTATGCCCAAGCCTAGTGAAAACCAATATGACTAATGGCTGGCCGGAAGATATTCGTAATAAATTTAACGAACGTATTCCGCTTGGTCGTGCAGCAGAGCCTGAAGAAGTCGCAGCGGTAATGAGCTTCTTAGCAAGTGATGATGCCAGCTTTGTAAACGGTGTTAACCTACCTGTAGATGGTGGTGTTACCGCTTCTGACGGTCAACCTAAAATCGTTGCATAATCATAAATAACACCTACCGAAGGCGGCTCTTTATCTTTCTCGTCGCCTTCATTTATTCCTCTTACCTTCGCTTTATATCGATTAACCTCATCGTTTATTTAAAAGAAATAGGCTCTACCAGCGTTAAATATCTATGTTAGTATCTTTGCTTATCCGTAATTAAAAACTGACAGAAATCGGAATAAATGATGAAAGTTATCTCCTTCAATATCAATGGGCTACGCGCTCGCCTTCACCAACTTCAAGCCTTAATTGAAAAGCATCAGCCGGATGTGATCGGCTTACAAGAAATCAAAGTTCATGATGAAGCCTTCCCTTTAGCGGATGTTGAAGCGATGGGCTACAAAGTTTACTTCCATGGTCAAAAAGCCCATTACGGTGTTGCAATGCTATGTAAGCAAGAGCCAATTAGCGTACAAAAAGGGTTCCCAACCGATGATGAAGATGCCCAACGTCGAATGATCATGGCCACCTTTAAGCAAGACAATGGCAAGAACATCACTGTCATGAACGGTTATTTCCCACAGGGCGATAATATTAAGCACGAAACAAAATTTCCTGCAAAAGAGAAATTCTACGCTGATCTGATGAATTACCTAAATACGGCCCACACTAACGATGAAGAATTGATCGTGATGGGCGATATTAATATCAGCCCTACGGATTTAGATATCGGTATTGGTCCTGCTAATGCTAAACGCTGGCTAAAAACAGGTAAGTGCTCATTCCAACCAATTGAGCGTGAGTGGTTACAAACCTTGCTAGACTGGGGTTTTGTCGATACTTTCCGTCAACTTCACCCAACCGTCGATGATAAATACTCATGGTTTGACTACCGCTCGAAAGGCTTTGTTGATAACCGAGGTCTACGCATTGATGTTATTCTTGCCACACCATCACTGGCTGAGCGCTGCATTGAGTCCGATATCGACTACGAATTACGTGGTATCGAAAAACCCTCTGATCACGCACCTATTTGGTCAGTCTTTAAATAATTAATAAAAGGTGAGTTTCTACTCACCTTTTTTATCTTCACTCTACTTCACCACAAGGGACTAATTATGAAGTTGTTTGTATTTGATCATTGCCCTTTCTGCGTAAAAGCAATGATGATTGCGGGCTTAAAAAAAGCCGATATTGAATTGGTTTACCTACAAAACCACGATATTGATGCACGAATCGAAAAAGTAGGCGCTAACATGGTACCTATTTTACAAAAGCCAGATGGTAGCTATATGGCTGAGAGCCTAGATGTCGTCAAATTTATCGACAACAACGATGGCAGTCCTGTTTTAGCGACGGAAGTACATCAAGATGAATTAGTACAATGGGCTGAAGCAGCACGAGATTGTGTACCCTACCTACTCTACCCACGCTGGCTAAAAATAGATCTACCAGAGTTTCAGGTTGAAGAAGCAAAAACGTGGTTCTACAACAAAAAAACGCCAATGTTATCCGTCAGTTTTGAACAAGCTTTTGAAGACTCTTCGCACTACATTGAGCTGGCCAATAAAGCGCTGCAAACATTAGAATGGGTAACATTGCCTTCTGAGCGAAGCAACCAACTTAGCTATGATGATATTCATCTATTTCCAATGCTACGTAATTTAACTGTCGTGAAAGGGATCCAATACCCAACTCGCGTACGTCAATACATTGATGAAGTCGCAGCACTGACTTCAGTCCCACTTTATGATGATGTGGCGGTGTAAAAAAAGCGCTGATAAAACAAAAAGCTCAGCATCTATCATTAGCATGCTGAGCTTTTTCTATTCAACTTTATTAATCTGTTATTTCAGTTAATGGCTGTAAATGGCGTAAATACCGCGCTTCAAGTTTTTTAAATACCCAGATTATGACAAACGTCAGCACCATGTAACAAAGCCCAGCAAACAAGAAAGATTCAAACGGCGCGTAGTAACGAGAGTTTACAATTCTCGCGGCCCCTGTTAAATCAACAATCGTCACAATACCGGCAACGGCTGAGCCATGAACCATGAAGATCACTTCATTACTGTATGCAGGTAACGCTCGTCGTAATGCACTAGGAAGAATAATACGACGAAACGCTTGAAATGGGCCCATACCATAAGCTTTCGCCGCCTCTATCTCACCTTGCGGCATACTATTAATAGAGCCTCGAATAATTTCAGCGGTGTATGCGGCAGTATTTAAAATGAAAGCAACTAACGCACAGAACCATGCTTCTTGCCACATTGTGCCCTGAACATTGATAACTTGGCTTAATCCGTAATAAATAAGATAAAGCTGAATCAATAGCGGCGTACCACGAAAGAAATAAATATATGCCCAAGCTGGAAACGCAATAAATTTATTACTGCTATTTCGCATCATTCCTATGGGGATCGCGCAAATTAAACCGATCACTAGCGAAACGGTAACCATCCACACTGTAGTGTAAAAACCTTCTAGATAGATTTCCCAGCTTTCTGTAAAGATACTAAAGTCCATCGGCTCTACCTCGTCGGAATACTGTATTTACGCTCGGCCCAATTCAGTACCAAGGTGGAAATAGAGGTGAAGATCAAAAATACAACCGCAATAGTAAAATAGAAGGTAAACGGTTTTTGAGTGGTTCCTGCAGCCAATGCCCCTTTACGCACCATGTCATCTAAACCAATGATAGAAACCAGTGCGGTGGTTTTTAATAACACTAACCAGTTATTACCAAAGCCAGGTAAAGCATGACGGATCATTTGAGGCAGTAAAATTCGACGAAAGGATAAAAATGCACTCATGCCATAGGCTTTACCCGCTTCAAGTTCACCTTTATCTACCGCTAAGATCGCGCCTCTAAAGGTTTCTGCCATATAAGCACCAAAAATAAAGCCTATTGTCAGAACACCAGCAACAAAGGGGCTGATCTCGATATAATCAGGAAGGTAACTTGTCCATTCGTGGTTAGGATCAGATTGAGTAAAAGAATTATTCAACCATTCATTAATATTATACAAGCTATCATTAAGTAGCATTTGACCGCCGAAGAAAATCAGCATCATCAATACTAAATCAGGAATACCACGGATCACCGTGGTGTAAAGTGTGGCGATAGCACGCGCCCAACGGTAAGGTGAGAGTTTCGCTAAAGCGCCTAACATACCCAGTGTTGCTGCTAATAAAAGAGAAAGCAGTGCCACTTGTATTGTTATCATCGCCCCTTGAGCTAAAGACCATCCATATCCATATAAATCGAACAACGTCATACTCCTTCATTGTTCGAATAAGAGAGCACTTAGCTTAGCCCTTTGACGAACTCGCCAAACTAGAAGCTAGGTGCTCTTTATTCATTTATGACTTACTGACCGTAAACATCATATTTGAAATACTTATCAGCGATCTGCTTGTATTGACCGTTTTCACGCAGTGCAAGAATTGCTTCATCCAGTTTTTTGGTTAGATCTTTGTCTTGTTTACGCACGGCAATACCAAAACCTTCACCGAACCATTTAGGATCTGTTAATGATGGGCCGATAAATTCAAAACCTTCACCACCGTCTTTATTTAGCAAACCTTCTTCTAATGCTGATGCATCACCCAATACGCTAGCAATACGGCCGGCTTTTAAATCTAGGTAAGCTTCGTCAAATGAGCCATAACGAACGATTTCAACAGACTCTCCGAAATTATCCGTTAAGTATTTGTCATGAGTCGTTGCACGTTGAACACCAATTTTCACACCTTTAAGCCCTTCTTTAGTGAAGTCGAGCTCGGTACCTTTTTTGGCAACAAACTTGTTCGGGATAAGAGCATACTTACCAGTAAAGTCGATTTTCTTTTTACGCTCTTCGGTAATAGACATTGCAGCGATGATTGCATCGTATTTACGAGCAAGCAGTGATGGAATAATACCATCCCAATCTTGGGCTACAATTTTACATTTGACCTGCATTTGCGTACAAAGCGCGTTTGCCATATCCACATCAAAACCTTTCAGCTCACCGTTTGGCTCAGTCCAGCTAAAAGGAGGGTAAGCGCCTTCAATACCAAAACGCACTTCTTTCCACTCTTTTGCTTGTACTGCTGATGAACCCATCGCTGAAATTAATGTTGCGGCTAAAATCCATTTTTTCATATCGCTTCTCCTGCTACGTTTAATTGTTCACACCAAGCCATGCTGTGAACCTTGTACTATTTGTACGGTTATCTAATCACAGAGGGTTAGCCTCTATGTCTTAATCGATAACCCTAAGTTTAGTAAATAGACGAAATAAATTGCTGCAATCTTTCAGATTCAGGCTGGGTAAATAGCTTATCGGGATGACCTTGCTCTTCAACAAGGCCTTGGTGTAAGAACATCACGTGATTGGATACATCGCGAGCAAAAGCCATTTCATGAGTGACTACCAGCATGGTACGGCCTTCTTGCGCTAAATCTTGCATTACACCTAATACCTCACCCACCAATTCAGGATCTAAGGCCGATGTCGGTTCATCAAACAGCATCACTTCAGGATCAACAGCAAGGGCTCGCGCAATTGCTGCACGCTGCTGCTGACCACCAGATAAATGGGCTGGATAATAATTACGGCGTTCAAATAAGCCCACTTTTTTGAGTAAGGCTTCCGCTTTTTCAATCGCTTCTGCTTTAGGGACACCGAGCACATGTATCGGCGCTTCAATCACATTCTGTAATACTGTCATATGAGACCACAGATTAAATCCTTGAAATACCATGGCTAAACGGGCACGAATGCGTTGAACTTGTTTATCATCAACAGGTAAATATTCACCGCGACGATTATTGTGCATTTTAATCAATTCACCATTAACCCAAATTTCGCCTTGAGTAGGGGTTTCAAGTAAATTGACACAACGTAAAAAAGTACTCTTTCCTGAGCCTGATGAGCCAATAATCGAAACGACATCTCCTCTTCTTGCCGTCAGCGAAATACCTTTTAATACTTCATTGTCACCAAAAGATTTATGCAGGTTCTTAATTTCTAGCGCCACGTCATCCTTCATGTGCGCATACTCCTGTCCCTTTAGAAATCATCTACTACTCGTTTGCCAATTCTATAGCAAAGCACGACATTTCATTAAAAATCATCTTTTTTGAAAGTATCATCTGAAATTCATGATTGCAACATTTCATTAACCTAACCAACATATATCAAACAGCACCATAACCTGCCATTATACCCACATAAATAGCATAAATACTCAGTTCTGTTTTTATATTCATTTTTCTTATAAGCAGGAGAACAGCCTTTTTTGGGTGATATAAATGAAGGACAAAAGACTAACTGGTAAGATTTGAGCAATATTTTATTTTATGTCTATTTTATTGACTCAACATTGACGAAAAAATAGCGGATATCTTTATAGTATTTTTTAACAAGGTCGAGAATGCCATAAAATTCGCATTCTAATATTACTCTGCTATGTTTGTTTGAAGAATAAAAATGACTCAAATTTGCATATCCTTGTAAGTCATCATATTAATTATCTCGCCTTTTTTTTGTGACCTTTAACAATAAAAACAAAATGGCGTTACATTAAAAGAGGCTATTCATATTTTTCAGTAACAATTAAATTATTTTTGAATATATTGGTTTTATTTAATGTCTCACATACGTTAAATAAAACCCAAAAAAACAACAAACACATGATAAATAACAACTATTCTTTTTTGGTATTTAAAGATCAGCCAAATGTAATAAAATTACATTAAAATTTTCTTTAGTTTTATCAAAAAAATTATATCGTTAATTTTCAATAATTTACAATCATGAGAGATATAACAAAATGTCTAATTTTGTTATAAATTTTCACAGCAATGATCTAGGTCAAATATATGATGCGTCACCTTTGGTATTATCTCCTCAGCGAATTAAATCTCACTTCAACTCAATTAAAGAGCACCTGAGAAAATGGAAAATAATTCTTTCGACTCGTTAATGCCACCAGCAATGGCAAAAAAAGCTGAAGAAGTCGGTGTTTACAAAGCAACTAAGCACCCACTACAATCTTTCTTCTTAGCGATTACCGCTGGTGTATTCATCTCTATTGCATTTGTGTTCTACACAACGGTAACTACAGGTGCAGGCGATATGCCATGGGGTATGGCAAAATTCGTTGGTGCATTAGCATTCAGCCTTGGCCTTATTTTAGTCGTTATTTGCGGCGGCGAGCTTTTCACTTCTTCTGTTCTCATCACTGTTGCTCGCGCAAGTAATCGAATTACTACTGGTCAATTATTACGAAATTGGGTTGTTGTTTATGTTGGTAACTTCATCGGCGCGTCATTCTTCGTAATTTGCATTTGGCTAGCAAAACAACACCTTGGCGATAATGGCCAATGGGGTATTACCGCGATGAAAATAGCTCAGCACAAACTGCACCATACCTTCGGTCAAGCCGTAATACTTGGTATGTTATGTAACTTAATGGTGTGTCTAGCCGTATGGATGACATACTCTTGCCGAAGCGCAACAGATAAAATCATGGTTATGCTATTACCTGTTGCTATGTTTGTTGCTTGTGGTTTTGAGCACAGTATTGCAAATATGTTCATGATCCCAATGGGCATCGTTATCCATAACTTTGCATCGCCAGAATTTTGGACAATGACGGGCGTAGCCCCTTCACAGTTCGCAGATTTAACAGTTAACAATTTTATTATGAACAACTTAATTCCAGTCACTATAGGTAACATTATTGGTGGTGGTTTCTTAGTTGGTCTCACATACTGGGTTATTCATCGTCGTCCGGAACTTAACGGCAATAAAAAGCACTAAGTTCTAACGTCGGTAACAGGTATTTTTTTCTACTGAAATAGATAGATAGGTAGGTATACAATGGCAGAGCAATTTGCTGGATGGGAAGGCTTTACAGCTGGTGATTGGCAGAACGAAGTAAACGTTCGTGACTTTATCCAAAAGAACTACACTCCTTACGAGGGTGACGGCTCTTTCCTTGAAACAGAAGCAACTCCAGCTACAGCGAAACTTTGGGACGCTGTAATGGAAGGCATCAAACAGGAAAACGCGACTCACGCACCTGTTGATTTTGATACAGATGTTGCCTCTACTATCACTGCACATGATGCAGGTTACATTGAGAAAGAACTAGAAACTATTGTTGGTCTTCAAACTGACGCGCCTCTTAAGCGTGCTTTGATCCCTAACGGTGGTATCCGCATGATCGAAAATTCATGCAAAGTATACGGTCGTGAATTAGACCCTATGCTTAACAAGGTTTACTCTGAACTACGTAAAACACACAACCAAGGTGTTTTCGATGTTTACACGCCTTCAATCCTTAAGTGTCGTAAGTCTGGTGTTCTAACTGGTCTTCCTGATGCATACGGCCGTGGTCGTATCATTGGTGACTACCGCCGCGTAGCACTTTACGGTATTGATTACCTAATGAAGGAAAAACTAGCTCAATTCGCTTCTCTAGAAGAAGAGTTTTTGAATGGTGAAGACCTTCAGATGACGATGCAACGCCGTGAAGAAATTTGCGAACAGCACCGTGCACTTGGTCAAATCAAAGAGATGGCTGCTAAGTACGGTTGTGATATCTCACTTCCAGCTGTTACTGCACAAGAAGCTATCCAGTGGACTTACTTCGGCTACCTAGCTGCTGTTAAATCACAAAACGGTGCTGCAATGTCTCTAGGTCGTACTTCGACTTTCCTAGACATCTTCATCGAGCGTGATATCGCCGCTGGTAAGATCACTGAAGCACAAGCGCAAGAAATGATCGACCACTTCGTAATGAAACTACGTATGGTTCGTTTCCTACGTACGCCTGAGTACGATGAGCTATTCTCTGGCGACCCAATCTGGGCAACAGAATCAATGGGTGGTATGGGTCTTGACGGTCGTACACTAGTTACACGTACTAACTTCCGTTTCCTAAACAGCCTATACACTATGGGTCCTTCTCCAGAGCCAAACATCACTGTTCTTTGGTCTGAAAAACTACCTGTAGGCTTCAAGAAGTTCTGTGCGAAGGTATCTATCGATACATCTTCTATCCAGTACGAAAATGATGACCTAATGCGTCCAGACATGAACTCTGACGATTACGCAATCGCTTGTTGTGTATCTCCAATGGTTGTTGGTAAGCAAATGCAGTTCTTCGGTGCTCGTGCTAACCTTGCTAAGACTATGCTTTATGCAATCAACGGCGGTGTAGATGAGAAGCTTAAGATTCAAGTAGGTCCTAAGACTGAAAAAGTAACTGCTGAAGTTCTTGACTACACAGATACTATGGATCGCCTAGATCACTTCATGGATTGGTTAGCAACAACTTACGTTGCAGCACTTAACGCTATCCATTGGAGCCACGACAAGTACAGCTACGAAGCATCGCTAATGGCTCTACACGATCGTGACATCAAGCGTACAATGGCTTGTGGTATCGCTGGTCTTTCTGTTGCAGCTGACTCACTATCAGCTATCAAATACGCAAAAGTTAAACCAATCCGTGATGAAGACGGTATTGCAATCGACTTCGAAATCGAAGGCGACTACCCTAAATTCGGTAACAACGATGCTCGCGTAGATGACATCGCTTGTGACCTAGTTGAGCGCTTCATGAACAAGATCCGTACTCACAAAATGTACCGTGATGCGATCCCAACTCAGTCTATCCTAACTATCACATCTAACGTTGTGTACGGTAAGAAGACGGGTAACACACCAGACGGTCGTCGTGCAGGTGCTCCTTTCGCACCAGGTGCTAACCCAATGCACGGTCGTGATGAGAAAGGTGCTGTAGCATCTCTAACATCTGTAGGTAAACTACCATTTGCTCACGCTAAAGATGGTATTTCTTACACATTCTCTATCGTACCAAACGCGCTAGGTAAAGATCTTGATACTCAAGAAAACAACCTTGCAGGCCTAATGGATGGTTACTTCCACCATGAGTCTGGCATTGAAGGTGGTCAACACCTAAACGTTAACGTTCTTAACCGCGAAACGCTTGAAGACGCAGTTAAAAACCCAGAGAAATACCCACAGCTAACTATCCGTGTATCGGGTTACGCAGTGCGTTTTAACTCTCTAACGCCAGAGCAGCAAGCTGACGTTATCTCTCGTACTTTCACTGCATCTCTATAATATAGAGCGTACAGTTTAGTATGTAGGAAACTTGTTTCCTGATAAAAACCGGTCTTAATGGCCGGTTTTTTTATGTCTACATATCTTCCCCACAAGCCTCGCTATTGTTTATCGACTCAATGCAGATTTTTTAATAATTACAACATATCTATTACCAATAAAGTCATCTCTCCAAATTTTTATAAGTTAGCGATAAATTGACACAAAATAAGAGAATACCCCTAATTTCCATCCCGATATTTCGCTACAATACCCTAGTGGTTTGTAATAAAATAACACTCAAATAAACGCAGCATGCGGAGAAGTAATCAATGTCAGCAATAGGTCGTATTCACTCATTTGAATCTTGCGGAACCGTCGATGGACCTGGTATCCGTTTTATTGTTTTTCTGCAAGGTTGCTTAATGCGCTGTCAGTACTGTCATAACCGTGATACATGGGATACTCATGGTGGTCGTGAAGCTACGGTAGACGAACTTATGCATGAAGCGAAATCATACCGTCACTTTATGAATTCATCTGGCGGCGGTGTTACTGCTTCTGGTGGCGAAGCAATGCTTCAACCTGAATTTGTTCGTGACTTTTTCCGTGCTGCGCAAGCTGAAGGGATCCATACCTGCTTAGATACCAACGGTTATATTCGCAAACATACTGATGTGGTTGATGAAGTGTTAGACGCAACGGATCTTGTGATGCTAGATCTTAAGCAAATGGATGATGGTGTTCACCAAAATCTGGTTGGTGTTTCCAATAAACGCGTACTCGACTTTGCTCGTTACCTGCACCAACGCGGTCAAAAAACTTGGATCCGTTATGTTGTTGTTCCGGGTTACACCGATGACGAACATTCTGCACATCAACTTGGTGAGTTCATAAAAGATATGGACAATATCGAGAAGATCGAACTACTTCCTTACCATCAACTCGGTGAGCACAAGTGGGAAGCTATGGGCTTTGAATACCCGTTAGCTGGTGTGAAACCACCGAAAAAAGAAACCATGGAAGCGATTAAAGAAATCCTTTCTAGTTATGGCCATAAAGTGATGTACTAATCCACTTAACGAAAAATACAAAAAAGCGAGCATTAGCTCGCTTTTTAATACGCGTTAAACGGTAACTATCTTAACGGGATAATGGCAAAATAATCGTCAAAAAGGTGATAAAAAATAACATAATGCCAATTGAAAGTGGGGCTGTATGTTTCAACGTAGTCACTGGCTCGTTCATTGATAGCTTCCTTTAATATTTTTAATGATTTTGATATATATCAAATTTTAAAGTGTAATGATGAATAAACACACAGCCAATATTGCAACCAGAGTTTACAGTATTCACCAAATTCATCTTCATACTTCTACTCTATATATCGATATACTGCTTCTGCTCTAGTGACTAAATAACCACTTTCTTATTCTTTTATTACCTATCTCTAAAACGCATTCAATAAATCTTATATACGGTACAAAACGCAACCAAAAACAGCAGCAATTTATAACAACAAAAATAAAATTAACCATGATAAAATGATGGTATAAAAGAAAAGCAAACGATTGCGTCACTATATACATCTTTATCTATAGTATTTAAAACCAACACCATCAATATCACGCAGATACGCATGATTTCCACTGTGAGGATATAGCCTATATGAAAAGCGACATCGATATTTGCCGTGACACCCTACTCTCTCCGATTGAAGGCATTGCCAAAAAAGCGGGTATTCAACCACAGGAACTGACACCGCAAGGTTCATTAAAAGCAAAAATAAAACCTGCCATTTTGAATCGGTTATCGGATCAAGCAGAAGGGAAACTGGTGGTCGTTACTGCGATTACACCAACCCCACTAGGAGAAGGAAAAACCGTTACAACAATTGGTTTAGCACAAGGGTTAGCAAAAATTGATCGCTCAGTAATGGCTTGTATTCGACAGCCGTCAATGGGACCTGTCTTTGGCGTAAAAGGTGGCGCAGCGGGCGGCGGTTATAGCCAAGTCGCACCAATGGATAAGCTAAACCTTCATCTTACGGGTGATATTCATGCGGTTACGGCAGCGCATAACCTTGCAGCTGCTGCAATTGATGCTCGCTTATATCATGAATCACGTTTAGGTTATGATCTATTCAGTGAAAAAACGGGATTACCTGCGCTACGTATCGACATTAATAACATCACTTGGAAACGCGTGATGGATCATAATGATCGTGCTTTGAGAATGATCACCATCGGTCAAAATGAACCAGATAAAACCATTAATGGTTTAGAGCGCCATGACGGCTTTGATATCACAGCCGCCTCTGAACTCATGGCTATTTTAGCACTTGCCGATGATCTCCATGATATGCGTAAACGCATTGGCCGTATTGTCGTCGCTTATGATCTTGATGGTAACCCTGTAACTACAGAAGATCTGCAAGTAGCAGGAGCCATGACTGTCACTCTCTGCGATGCCATTGAGCCCACCCTAATGCAAACGTTAGAAGGCGTACCCACTCTTATCCACGCAGGTCCTTTTGCCAATATCGCGCACGGAAATTCATCTATTATTGCAGACAAAATCGCATTAAAACTCAGTGACTTCACCATTACTGAAGGTGGCTTTGGCTCTGATATGGGATTTGAAAAAGCCTGTAATATTAAAGCCCAGCAAGCAAAAAGAGGCCCTGACTGTGCCGTTGTTGTGGCAACATTGCGTGGCTTAAAAGCCAACTCTGGTCTTTATGATTTACGTCCAGGACACGCTTTACCTGACGGTATTTTTGCCAAAGACAATGATGCGCTGGTTGCAGGGTTTGAAAACCTGAAATGGCATATCAGTAATGCCGCCCGTTATGGTGTTCCCGTTGTTGTCGCAATTAACCGTTTCCCACAAGATACAGATGAGGAATTAGCGCAACTACAAGCAATGATCAAAGCAGAGAGCTTTGACACTTTTGTAGACGTTGCTATCAGTGAAGCCTTTGGTAAAGGCGGTGAAGGGGCGATTAAACTCGCAGAGTGTGTGGTAAAAGCCTGCCAACATAAAGCAAACTTCACTCCTTTATATCAACTAAACCAGCCATTAGAAGAAAAAATAATGGCTGTGGCTGAAGTAGGATATGGGGCTAGTCATGTAGCGTTATCAGAGGTAGCTCAGCAACAATTAGTCAAATTTAAAGCTCTAGGGTTTGATGAGCTGGCTATTTGTATGGCAAAGACACCGCTATCTATTTCAACCGACCCTAGTATTAAAGGGGCACCAAAAGGCTTTACCGTCCCAGTACGTGAATTAAAATTGTGTGCAGGAGCTGGATTTATTTATGCTTTATGCGGCAATGTAATGACAATGCCAGGGTTACCTGAAAAGCCCGCATTTATGAATCTTGATATCGATGAGAATGGCAATATTATCGGCTTAAGCTAACAACGGCTAAAGGTTAACAATAAAAGGTTGTTGTTGCTTAACGTATTCAATAACAACCTGTTAAACGACGCTATCTTATACTTGCCCGAATACAGAGATAGCTATATTACTTTAACGATATCACTCGACAATAACCAAAAAAAAAAGACCTTAAAATAAATATGGCTTTTCATTTTTAATAATATACTGTAACAAAAAAAGATGCCCATATGGTGTCAGATCAATTTATTTTATACCTAACCTGCTACTCTCAATGGCAGAAAATAAAATATTAATGAGGCTAACTCAAATGGAAATGACCCACGCTCAACGCTTAATTTTATCTAATCAGTACTACTTGATGTCAAAACTGACACCTGAAAACGCAGCACATTATCGTCGCCTTCAAACCATTGTTGAACGTGGCTATTCATTACAAATGCGTGAACTAGATAAAGACTTTGGTGATTTACCTGAAGATGATTGCCGTCAAGTTATCGATTTTATGGAGATGTACCACGCTCTCCAAGAATCGTTTAATCTTGAAGATTGTCGTTGCGATGGTGCCAAAGATATTGATCAACGCCGATTACAATTCCTTGGTTTTGATGCTGCCACTGAAGCACAGCTTGTGCATTACGTCCGCTTCCTCGTTGATGATGAAGGTTTATATCCTCAATTTGAGAAAACAGAACATCGCTTCAATAGCCAAGTCCCAATGCTAGAAAAATACCAACGTATGCTAAAAGTATGGCGCAACTGTCCACGCCAATACCATTTATCTTGCAACGAAATTCAGCAAATAATCACAGCGTAAATTTTCATTCAGCCCTAAAAAACCGAGTCTATGCTCGGTTTTTTTATGGCATGATATATTTACCTTTGTCCCGATTAATAGCTATAAAACGCTCATAACATACCATATACACCTCTTTTTTGTGAACTATACCGTAAATTGCTATTGATATAAGGCATGAATTGTTACTAAATGGTATAGCTACATTCCTAATTATCTAAAAGTATAAAAATTTAGTCGAGATACGCTAGGGATTACGGATTAACATGGTACGCTTCTTTTCCTTCCTCTTTTTTTTCGCCACGCCAGTACTTGCCCAACCGACTCAGAATTTAATCGTTCTAACGACATTTTCAGAATCTGTACTAAACCCGATCGTTAAACAATTTAAACAGCAGTATCCAGAAAGCGAAGTTAGAGTCATTGTACGACGTGAAGAATCAGGGCTTCGGTTATTGCAACAGAACAACCATGATATTGATATTATCATTTCATCATCACCAACCTTCTTCCAGCCTCTAATCAATAGCCAAAAGTTATTACCGCTTCATGAAACTACAATTAGAAAAACGCCTCAGCAACTTTCACGTAATGTTTTTTCCTTCGGCCACACAGGATTCGGATTACTGTGGAACAATAACTATTTAAATAAGAATAAGTTACCAATTCCTAGCCGATTAAAGGATTTGATAAAACCTTATTACTATCGTCACATTAGTATTAGCAGTCCTTATCGTTCAGATACCACCCATTTAATGATTGAAAATATATTGCAGCAATATGGCTGGGTTGAAGGTTGGCGATTGCTCTATCAAATTGGAGGAAACCTAGCGTCAGTGGAAACCAGTGCGTTTTCACTCAGTGAGGCTATCTCTCGCGGTTTAATTGGAATAGGGCCGGTTGTTGATAGATATGCACACACTTATAAAAAACAATTTTCATTTGTTGATTTTAGCTATCAACCACAAAGCGCTTTATTACCCCATTATGTAGCCATGGTAAAAAACAGCCACCATTCACAATTTTCGAGAGATTTTGTGAGTTTATTACTTTCACAAGAATGCCAAACCAAATTAACAATTGACGGGCAACTCGCCAATAATGGTGATATTGGCCGAGATGAGTTTATTAAAAAGACGTTTAATGTTGCATCGCTAGATTACGATGTCATTCAGCAACGTTCAGGCTTAGTAAAGCACCTTTTTGAACAAACGATTAGTAGTCAACTTCCTCAACTTAACCAAGTATGGCAATTGCTGCATTCGATTGAAGCTTCATCAAATAAACTAACAAAACAACAACATGCTGATTTTCTTCATGCGAAACACTTAGCTTCTACCTCACCGATTGGCGTAGATGATTTAAAAAATAAGATATATCATGAGTTACCGCTATTTAGAGATAACCCGCAAGTTGATTATTTTAGACAGCAATGGCGGGGAAAAATGGCAGCACAACTTGAGCAAGCCATCGCATTAAGCCAAAAGATTATTAACGGGAATCCGGCATTGCAATGATCCGCTATATCAACAAGAAAACCATTGGTAGTCGCCTTATTATGGCGATTATTTTGATGGCATTTCTCACCATTACAGTCAGCCTTATTGCTGTCATCAACTGGGAAAAACTCAGCACACAAATTGAAACGATTACAGATAACAATATGCCAACCTTACAGGCAAGTTATCAGTTAGAACGCAACACCGCTGAGCTACAGGCAACATTGAATAACTTGGGCCAAAATACCAACCCGCTCAAGCATGAAACCATTAAAAACAAAATCACACATATTCTCGATAATATAAGCTTAGCCATTAATAACATTGCTAACCTACACTATTACCCCGCAATAAAATCAGGTCAACAAACCCTTGTTAAACAAATAGATAATTACACAACACTGTTACAACAGAGAAATAGTGGCTTGTTTACCTTAAAGCAGACAGAAAACAGCTTAAAATGGATCCATCACGATCTTATTGATGAACTGACACCACTACGCCAAGAAGTTGAGTGGAAACTCAATAACATGAACCGTCACGGAATTAAAAAAGACGCCGTTCAACTTGATGTTGTTAACAACGTTATGAATGAATTCTCATTAATTCAATCGATCACCATTAAAGAAAATGAGCTTCATCAATTAGTCGAAGAGATCGTTCAACAACGCAAAAATAGAGACATTGAAAACGCCTTTAATTTTATTGGTCATAAAATTACCGAGCTTAATGCTATTAGTAAGAATATTAGTAATTATCCTTCAGCCGTTCCATTTCGCCAATTATTAGAGAGATTTACCACAATCTTAAAACCAGGTGGTCAACTCGAACAACAACTAAAGCGGGATGTCGTTTTAGGGTTGCAAATAGACCGAGCTAAGCTGGATATTAAACAGCGCCTCTATCAGCAAGAAGAAATGATCCAAACATTGGTTGAACATGCAGATAACTCTCTTAAAAAACTAAATGATGAAACACATAGCGCTATTTTTCTGAGTAACACCATGTTATTTGGCGTTGTCTTTATTACTATCATACTCACTATTTTTCTCTCGGTTTACCTTGTCGGTAACGGTATTGTGAATCGCTTAAATTTATTAAGTAAAGATTTATACGCGGTTGCAAAAGGCGATCTTAATGTAAAAATTGCAACAACAGGCGAAGATGAGATAGGCATGCTTGGCGAAAACCTGCGTGACTTCTGTCAGCAAATGCAAGATATTCAAACCACCAATGCCCTTAACCTAATCAATAACACTCAGGCGAGCATCATCACTTGTAACATGCTAGGTGTAGTTGAATCTGTCAATTTACAGGCGCTAAAGCAATTTAACTTTGATCGTATAAGCCAACACCAAACATTATGGGATTTATTTGATAGCTCAGTATCTCATAAACTGATCCAACTCTTTGATCAAAAAAGCCCATTAAGACAATTAGGTGCCTATAAACTCACGGTTACCTTTAGTACAGACCAAAATAGCATCTTCTATCTCAGACTCGATTTTCGCGTATTCAAACAAGGTAATCAGGATAAAGTCATAATCACTATGACTGATATTACAGAACAAGAAAAAACCACCCGTTGGCTTGAAAGTAAGGTCACGGAAAAAACGCAATCATTGATATTAAGAAACCAACAACTAAAAGCAGAAATAGAAGATCGCAAACGTATCGAAGGGGATTTAATCGCCACTCAAGATGAATTAATCCAGGCGGCTAAAATGGTCACGGTTGGTCAAACCATGACATCACTCGCTCATGAGTTGAACCAGCCTCTTTCTGCTATTTCGACACGTCTATTTAGTGCGAAACTTGCAATTGATAACAAAAAATATGAAAAATTACCGGATAATATCGAAAAGATAGATGATTTAGTGATGCGTATGAGTAAACTGATCACTAGTTTACGTAATTTTGCAAAAAAACAGTCAGCAACGAATCCGTTAACGCGAGTTGATATTCAAGACTCGATCAAGCAAGCTATCGTCATCGTTGAAAGTCGCGCAAAAGTACAAAAGACAACCATAACAAACACCATTACCACACCGCTTTTTGTACAAGCCGATCAGGTACAACTTGAACAAGTACTGGTAAACCTACTGGTTAATAGCTGTGATGCTGTTGCTAGCTGTGAAGAACGCCAAATAACAATTCTTCAGCTAGAAAGCACAAAAAAAACTATCAGGATTGCAGTTTTAGATAGCGGTAATGGCTTTAGTCATGACATTATTGAGAAACTATTCATACCTTTTACGACAACAAAAGATGTTGGTCTTGGTCTAGGATTAAGCATCTGTGGTTCAATTATGACAAGGTTAAAAGGTAACATCTTCCTCGCTTCTGGTCTCACAGGTGGAGCGATGATTGTTTTGGAGTTAAAAAAAGATGATGAGTGATGAAATAAATGTACTGATTGTCGATGACGATCAAGATGTATTAGATGCCTACCAAGAGTTATTAGAGTTGTCAGGCTACAATGTAGCAACTGTTCAAGACTCAACCAAAGTAATTAATATGTTAAGTCATAATTGGTCTGGAGTGATTGTAACAGATATGTACATGCCCGGTTTAGATGGCATGGAACTATTAGAAAAAGTTCAAGATTTTGATAACGAAATTCCTGTCATTATCGTAACGGGTCATGGTGATATTCCAATGGCTGTTGACGCACTTAAAAAAGGGGCGATTGATTTTTTACAAAAGCCATTACAGCCTAACGAACTGATAAAACTATTAGAAAAGCATCTACCTCAGCGTAAAAAGATCATTGAACAGCGTAAAACATTGCATAATACCGCCACCGAGTTACTTCTCGGTGAGAGTCCATTGATTGTAAAAATACGCGAACAATTAAAACTGGTTGTTAATTCAACCAAGGATGCCTTAATTGAAGGTGAAAACGGCACGGGGCGTCATACCGTTGCTAAAATTCTGCATAAGAATAGCCCACTTCATCAAGGCCCGTTTATCGAGGTTGATGGCTCAAGTATTACTTGTACCCCCGATCTTCAACGTAGCATGATTTCAGCTCGCAGCGGGTGTTTGTGTTTAAGTAATCCACACATTATGCCAATCGAAAGCCAGCAATGGTTATGTCGTTTCTTATTAGAACAAGAGCGACAAGGTAAAAAAGAAGTGCGTTTACTTGCTCTATTCACAGGCTCACCTGAACCATCGGTGGAAAGTGAGCAGTTTTTACCTGAACTATTTTATTTTTTAAGCCAAGTACGTTTTAGTCTGCCGACACTGCGTCAACGTAGTAGCGATATTACCTTTATTTTTAAACACTACTTAAAACAGAGTTGTAAAAAACTTAATAAAGCATTACCTGCTATTGATAAAGCCTACATCAACACACTCTGTCGCTATGAGTGGCCAGGGAATGTCTTAGAGCTTAAAAACGTTGCAGAGTTATATGCCATTGGCATTGTGAAATTAGCCGGACAAGAGCGTTCTAAACCCCTTGAGCAAATGAGTAGCCCACTGGATGATTTAGTTGATGGCTATGAAAAACAAGTCATTGAAGATGCGCTATACCTGTTTGCAGGACGTATTAATGAAGTATCATCATATTTGCAAATCCCACGTAAAAAGCTTTATCTAAGAATGAAAAAGCATGGACTTGATAAAGCCGAATATAAAGTAAGACCAAGCCATTAAGCAGGTCTGCTCATCAATACTCCTTGAATAGAAGCCTTCTCTCGCGAAGGCTTTTTACTATCAGAACAAAAATACGTTAGCGACAACCCACAATAAGCATTACACTTAGCGGCTGTTTTTCCGCTTTGGTTTACTCTTATGTCCTATCAATGTCCTCTATGCCATGAGTCGCTTCTTCTTGACGCTCATAGCGAACAACCTAAAACCTACCGTTGTTGTAATAATCACCAATTTGATTTGGCAAAAGAAGGCTATGTGAATCTCATGCCTGCTCACCATAAAAGCTCTAAAAATCCTGGTGACAATAAAGAGATGATGCAAGCTCGTCGCCTATTTCTCAATACAGAACATTATCAACCACTGCGTGATGCCGTCATTGCACAACTTGCATCACTTCTCCCTGATGGTGCGACTGAACTACTTGATATTGGTTGTGGTGAAGGCTACTACACCTCTGAATTTGTAAAACTACGCCAACAATTTCCTGCACTTTCCGTCCATGGTTTAGACATTTCAAAAGTTGCAGTGAAATACGCCGCTAAGCGTTACCCTGAATGTGATTTCTGTGTTGCATCAAGTCACCGTTTACCCTTTGCCGATCAATTATTTGATGGTGTAGTCCGTATTTATGCGCCATGTAAAGGTGAAGAGTTAGAACGCGCCATCAAACCCGGTGGAATTTTAGTGGCTGTGACCCCTGCACCCCGCCACTTATATCAATTAAAAGCATTAATTTATGATGGTGTACGCCTTCATGATGTCCCCGTTGAAACGATTCCTGGCTTTGATCTGGTTGCCGATGAGCAACTACACTACGACATGACATTAAGCGGTGAAGAAGCCACGGCATTGATGCAAATGACGCCGTTTGCTTGGAAAACATCAGAGCAAGTATGGCAGCAATTAGCTAACGCCAATAATTTCCATTGTGAGGCAGATTTCGCAATCCGCGTATATCGCCGCCAGTAACACTGTATTAATGCGAGTTATTACCATACGCAATTGATAATAACTCGTATTAACTATATTATTTATTATTGTTGTGAATTTTGCTTATTTTTAATCAATAAGCTCACTTTCAGGGATATCAATAATGAATAAATGGCTCGCTTTGAGTTTTAGCTTTGCCACACTTTTAACAGGTTGTGCATCTAACACCTCCGATATAACATCTTCGTCTTCAGCAAACCTAACCACGCTATACGACTACAGCATTACATCACCAAATGGAAAGACCTTAACAGTCGATCAATTAGCAACAGAGCTAAAGAATGCTGATATTATCTTAGTTGGTGAGTGGCATAGCCATCCTGCAGCTCACCTATTACAAAGCCAATTATTCGCTGCGTTATACCAACAAAATCCACAATTAACCTTATCAATGGAGCAATTCACCCGAGATAAACAAGCTGTTGTTGATCAATATCTTGCAGGTAAGATTGGTGAACGAACATTGGTATCGGAAGGTAATGCGTGGCCAAACTACGACAGTGATTACCGTCCGCTGGTTGAATTTGCCAAGCAGAATAACTTAGACGTGATTGCCGCTAATGCGCCAAAAAGTATTGTACGCTGTATTAGTAAAAATGGGCCTGAGTACTTAAATAAACTGCCACCATCAGAGCGTTCATGGATTGCACACTCATTGACTCTTAATAAAGATGCATATCAAACCAAATTTTTAAACTCAATGCATCACGGCAATGAAGAGCAAAACCTACGTATGTTTGCCGCACAAACCGCGTGGGACGATACTATGGCAGAAAGTATGGTCACGTATTTGAACACGCATCCAAATAAACAAATCATTCATGTCGCAGGTCGTTTTCATACCATGGAAGGACTGGGTACGGCTTCTCGCATTAAAGCGCGTAATCCCAATTTAAAAGTCGCACTTGTCACCCCAATAACAGCTTCAGAACTACTCTCTGATAATGCTCTAGATTATAAGGTTACTATGGCATCGCTTCCTGTTCGTTACGTACAAAAAGAAAAACAGAACAAAGCAATGATGGATATGATGAAAAGAAACAAGGATTTGAAGTGTTATAAATAACTTAAAGCAGTAAATTACCATAGCCCAGATAGAGCAGAACCCCATCGGCGGCCAAGCAGTTGGGGTTCTTAAGGGAGATAACAGCTATATCTCTTAGTAGCCATATTATAATGCCATAGCAACCTTTCTAATACCTGAACGGCATATCCATTCCGCCCATTTGATAGGTAAATGGCAACATAACTTTCATTAACATCCATAGCGAAAAACAGTGTAGATACTAATAATCCTCTATGTATTTTTTATGACAGCTATGTAGATATTTAGTTGCACTTTTTCGTTATTTTTTTTGAGAAAACTTTTTAAGACCACATTTCACTTTCTTTCCCCGAACGAAAAACACATGAAATCTTATCTCTGCCATCGCTACCCATCCCAAATTAAAGTAAAATAGAAAAAATACAGCTCTCCCAATTTTGAGCCAAAGAAAACTAGGAAAACCATGAAAAAAACATTTGCTTTAACCCACCCTAAAAAAGCTGTTCCTCGCGTTGTTGAAGCAGTGAAGTTTGAAGTTAAGAAATACCTACGTCGTGAGCGTAACAAAGCACTTCCTGCTGGCGCTGACTTTTGGGATTTTGATTGTAAGTTTGGTCATACCGAGCAAGAAGCCAAAGTTATTCATGTAAAAGAAATCAACAAGTACATCGATGAAGCTGAAAAATTAGAACTGCCATCCTTATACTTAGAAATTCTGGCAAAGCCTGCAACACGCGCACAACGTCCAGATTTTGATTTTGACGAAGAATAATTACATAACGTTTTAGGTTAAACCCTTTACGATAAAAGAGTCACTAAGGTGGCTCTTTTTTATAAAAAGAACAAACCTTCAAATATCATGAAATTTAAATAACCTTTTATTTAAAACATATTTAAAAAGCGATAGAAAACTAATATTGCTATGATATAAAAACCCAACAAAAACATTTGAAATCAATAGGTTAAATAAAATAACAACTCAGAAGCGGCATATTTAAACGTTGTATTTTATCCCCATAGATTAAGATAAATAAATATATCGGTCTTTGTTAACTGTCGCTGTAAATACAAAAGTAATACGCATAGAAAAGCGGCCTCGGTATATAAGATGAGAGCTCACGCTAAATAGTGGCAAAATATTTAGAAAACGAACGGTAAAATATTTAACGAAAAAAAAGCAGCTCATTAGGCTGCTTTTGTACGTTACATATCTCTGATTAGAACCAGCGTTCTAATGCACTACGGTCTAATTGCTTAAATGCGCGGCTGAGTACATCAGCAAGTTCTTGGTAGCGAGGTTGTGATTTTTTCGGTTGCATCGCATAACCTTCACTGACAATTTTCTGGTAGATCTCGCTGTACCATTTCGCCAGTGATGGTGGGAGTACGGTTTGGCTACGTTTACCTAGCCACCATAAACCTTGTAATGGCATCGATAACGCCAATAACGCAATGGCAACAGCTTGCGGCATGCCTGCATAATTATGAAATACCATTTGGGTCAAAATACTAATAGCAGCGACGGCCGGCATCACCTTAGTGGCAAACTTTGTTGCTTTGATATAGCGATGTTCAGGAAAAACAGCAGCCAGCTCTTTACGCATTGGCCATGTGCTCATGTAATGCTGACCGTCTTGGAAATACTTCCACTTTGTTTGTTGAGTCATAAAGCACCATTTATCAAAAAAAAATATAATCTTTAAAATTTTTAAGCAATAAACTTGATTAAAATTAAATTTATCTAAAAATGTTTTTGTTATATTGCTTAACAATCGCTATCCTAAGCACGCCTAAAGGTAATTGTTGCTGTTAATGGTATTAACTGCAAGTTAGGCACCCTCAAGGATGAACCAGAATTGCAGGTAACTCAATTCAAATACTCAAGAATGAGCACGAATTTCACCCTGACTAGACCGATAAATATATCATCGTCTATTCTATGGGTACTTTTTTATTCAAAAATGAATATCAACTTTCAGACAGATTATAGGTAGTCACTCTCATGTCTAAGCTGGTTTTAGTTCTAAACTGCGGTAGTTCATCTCTTAAGTTCGCAATCATCGATCCTGTATCAGGTGACGAACACCTTTCAGGTCTAGCAGAATGTCTAGGTCTTCCTGAAGCACGCATCAAGTGGAAACTTGATGGCAAGCACGAAGCACAACTAGGTGAAGGCGCGGCTCACGAAGAAGCTCTAGCATTCATGGTTGATACTATCCTTGCTTCTAAGCCTGAGCTTAAAGAGAACCTAGGCGCTATCGGTCACCGTATCGTACACGGTGGCGAGCAGTTCTCTGCTTCAGCTCTAATCGACGATGTTGTTCTTCAAGGTATCGTAGATGCGTCTGATTTCGCACCACTACACAACCCTGCACACGTTGTTGGTATCGAAGCTGCTAAACACAACTTCGCTGATCTTAAGAACGTAGCGGTATTCGACACGGCTTTCCACCAGACTATGCCTGAAGAAGCATTCCTATACGCTATCCCTTACAACCTATACAAAGAAAACGGTATCCGTCGCTACGGCGCACACGGTACTTCTCACCGTTTCATCGCTCGTGAAACAGCGAAACTTCTAGACAAGCCTCTTGATGAGCTAAACATCATCAACTGTCACCTAGGTAACGGCGCATCTGTATGTGCTATCAAAGGCGGTAAATCTGTAGATATCTCTATGGGTCTAACTCCTCTTGAAGGTCTAGTAATGGGTACACGTTGTGGTGACCTTGACCCAGCAGTTATGTTCCACCTACACGATCGTCTAGGCATGAGCGTTGCTGAAATCAACACAATGTTCACTAAAGAGTCTGGCCTACTAGGTCTAACTGGTGTGACTTCTGACTGTCGTTTCGTTGAAGAAAACTACGGCGTTAAAGAAGAAGCAACGCGTGCAATGAACGCATTCTGTCACCGTCTTGCTAAGTACGTAGCTAGCTACGCTGCAAACATGGATGGTCGTCTAGACGCTATCGTATTCACAGGCGGCATCGGTGAGAACTCTGCTCCTATCCGTGAAGAAGTACTTAAGCGTCTATCTATCTTCGGTATCGAAGTAGACAGCGAAGCAAACCTTAAAGCACGCTTCGGTAACGAAGGTGTTATCACTTCTGCAAACAGCCGCATCCCTGCAATGGTTGTTTCTACTAACGAAGAGTTAGTAATCGCAGAAGATACAGCGCTTCTAGCTGAAATCTAATCTAACGATTATCTTAACGGCTGGCTTTAAGTCAGCCGTTTCTTCATGACATCCCGTCATGTTCTCATGTGGTATTGTTCTATAGTTATTCTACTAATTAAAATGAATTGTTATTGAACAGTGCTTTATCATTCAATAGTTTGAGGAATTCATAGTGTCCCGTACTATTATGCTTGTTCCAGTTGGCGCTGGCGTTGGTCTAACAAGTGTTAGCCTTGGTGTACTTCGTGCAATGGAACGCAAAGGCGTTCGCGTTTCTTTCTTTAAGCCTATTGCGCAACCGCGTAAAGGTGGCGATCAGCCAGATCTAACAACAACAATTATTAGTGCTAACAGCGATATGAAAATTGCTGAGTCATTCTCAATGGCAAGCGCTGAAGAATTGATCCGTAACGACAAAACTGATGTTCTTCTAGAAGACATTGTTGCACGCTTTAAAGCGGCAACAGCAGATGCTGACGTAACGCTAATCGAAGGTCTAGTTGCTACTCGTAAGCACCCTTTTGCAAACCAAATCAACTTTGAAATTGCAAAAACGCTAGATGCTGAAATCGTGTTCGTTGTATCTCCAGGTACTGATAACCCAGCTCAACTTAAAGAGCGTATTGAAGTAGCATGTTCTAACTTCGGTGGTATCAAGAACAAGCAAATCTCTGGTGTTATCGTTAACAAACTTAACGCACCAGTTGATGCTGAAGGCCGTACGCGTCCAGATCTTTCTGAGATCTTTGATGACGTAGAAGGTACTGTTCCTTCAAATGTTGAAATCATGCAAGTGTTCAACTCAAGCCCAATTCGTGTACTAGGTTGTGCACCTTGGAGCGCAGAGCTTATCGCTACACGTGCAACTGATATTGCTCAGCACCTAAATGCTGAAATTATCAATGCAGGTGACATCGAAACTCGTCGTATTAAGAGCATCACTTTCTGTGCACGCTCTATCCCTAATATGGTTGAGCACTTCCGTCCAGGTTCACTACTCGTCACTTCAGCTGACCGTCCAGACGTAATCGTTGCAGCATGTCTTGCAGCAATGAACGGCGTAGAGCTAGGTGCACTACTTCTAACAGGTGGTTACGAACTACCAAAACCTGTTATGGATCTATGTGAGCGCGCATTCGCGACTGGTCTTCCAGTCATGACTGCTCAAGGTAACACTTGGCAGACTTCTCTAAATCTACAGAGCTTCACACTAGAAGTACCTGCAGACGATAAAGAGCGTGTAGAGCTAGTTAACGAGTACATGGCAAGCCACATCGACGGTAACTGGATTGAGTCTCTAACTGAAGGTTCAAACCGTGAGCGTCGTCTAAGCCCACCAGCATTCCGTTACCAGCTAACTGAGCTAGCTCGTAAAGCGGCTAAGCGTATCGTTCTTCCTGAAGGTGACGAGCCACGTACAGTTAAAGCTGCGGCTATCTGTGCTGAGCGCGGTATCGCGGAATGTGTGCTTCTAGGTAACCCAGATGAAATCCGTCGCGTTGCTGAGCAGCAAGGCGTCGTTCTTGGTGCTGGCGTAACTATCATCAACTCTGACGAAGTACGTGAAAACTACGTGGCTCGTTTAGTTGAGTTACGTGGCGCGAAAGGTATGACTGACGTTGTTGCTCGTGAGAAGCTACAAGATTCAGTATTCCTAGGCACAATGATGCTTGAGAACAACGAAGTTGACGGTCTAGTGTCTGGTGCTGTTCACACAACAGCAAACACTATCGTTCCTCCGTTCCAAATCATCAAGACTGCACCAGATGCATCTATCGTATCTTCTGTATTCTTCATGCTACTACCAGACCAAGTATTGGTTTACGGTGACTGTGCGATCAACCCAGATCCAACAGCTGAGCAACTAGCTGAAATCGCTATCCAATCTGCAGATTCTGCAAAAGCATTTGGTATCGACCCACGTGTTGCTATGATCTCTTACTCTACTGGTGAATCTGGTAAAGGTGCAGACGTAGATAAAGTACGTGAAGCAACGAAGATCGCTCAAGAGAAACGTCCAGATCTAGTGATCGATGGTCCTCTTCAGTACGATGCTGCAATCATGGAAAACGTAGCTGCTTCTAAAGCACCTAACTCTCCAGTAGCAGGTAAAGCAACTGTATTTGTATTCCCAGACCTAAACACGGGTAACACAACATACAAAGCGGTACAGCGTTCAGCAGATCTAGTATCTATCGGTCCAATGCTTCAGGGTATGCGTAAGCCAGTTAACGACCTTTCTCGTGGCGCACTCGTAGACGATATCGTTTACACAGTTGCACTAACTGCGATTCAGGCAGAACAAGCTTCAGCTAAGTAAGTTTTAATACTTATTTAATCGACTGATAAAACGCTCCAATACATGTCTTCAATTTTTATTGAAATGTGTATTGGGGCGTTTTTTATTACTGGAATAAGGTGTTTTAACCCTTTATGCTGGCAAGCTAATTAACGGTTAAGGACAACCTGTTAGCATGGATTTTCTCAACTCTCTCGGGCTATTTATTGGCTCATTGATCTCCAATACCCTCGCATCACTCTCTGGTGGCGGCGCAGGCTTAATTCAATTTCCTCTACTTATCTTTCTTGGCTTACCTTTTAGCATCGCTCTTGCGACCCACAAAGTGGCGAGTGTGGCATTAGGTGTTGGTGCAGCCATTAAACATTTACGTCAAGGCACACTGTCGTTGAAATTTACACTCTATGTGATCCTTACAGGCGCAATAGGTGTGATTATTGGCGCAAACCTGATCCTCTCTTTTCCTGAAAATATCGCTGAGGCTGCACTCGGTATGTTAATACTCAGTCTTGGTATTTATTCAATGATGAAAAAAGAGCTAGGACAAAATGAAAACGCTATTCATCGCGACATAAAAGGGATGATCATTGGTGGGCTAGGCTTAGCCATTATTGGGGTATTAAACGGCTCACTTACCGCCGGAACAGGGCTATTTGTTACCTTATTTTTAATCCGTTGGTTTGGCTTTAACTACAAACAAGCGGTAGCACTAACCTTGGTGAGCGTTGGGCTATTTTGGAATGGAATTGGCGCTATCGCAATTTACCAAGCAGGCGCACCGATTTACTGGCCTTGGATCCCCTTACTATTACTCGGTTCATTACTAGGTGGTTACTTAGGGGCGCACCTTGCTCATCAAAAAAGTAATCAACTCATTAAACGTTGCTTTGAAGCCCTGACTTTTATTATTGGCTTTAAGTTACTTTTCTCAGCTTTCTAGTCCACGTTATTTAAGGAGTATTTCATGGATAAAGCGATCATTGATATCTACTACTGCCGTCAATGCAATTGGATGCTACGCTCTACATGGATGACCCAAGAGCTACTGCATACTTTCAGTGAAGAAATCCAAACCATTAGCCTTCATCCAGACACAGGTGGTCGTTTTGAAGTTCACTGTAATGGTCAGCTTATTTGGGAACGTAAAGCCGATGGTGGCTTTCCAGATGCGAAACAACTAAAGCAACGTATTCGTGATGTTATCGACCCAGAGCGCGATTTAGGCCATGTAGATCGCCATAGTAAACCATAAACGATAATACCTCGTTTCAGATACAATAACGCCCTGAATGTGCTTTCTCTATTAAGTGGCTTTGCGCTTAAAACCAGAGAGCTGCATTCAGGGCGTTACTTTTATCAATTAAAAATTAGATCTGGGTGTGTACCAGTACTTCACCGTCAAAGCTGATCACAGATAGCTGATTACCATCTAATAAGCCATAACTTGCAGGTAACCCATTACGAGGAATCGCGACAGAGCCTGGGTTAAACACAAATAGCTCATCTTTTGCTTCTGCAACAGGAATATGAGTATGTCCCGATACAATCACATCACCAGCACGTAAACGAGGATGTTTATTGGCGTTATACACGTGACCATGCGTTAAAAAAAGACGCTGTCCTGTTGGCAATAACACAAGGTTGTAATCTGCCATAATAGGGAACTCAAGTAGCATTTGGTCGACTTCGCTGTCGCAGTTACCGCGTACCGCCGTAATACATTCGCCATAGCGATTTAACAGCTCAGATACCTTGATAGGATTGTACCCTTCAGGTAATGGATTACGCGGGCCATGATTTAAAATATCACCCAACAGAATTAAGTGCTCTGCACCACTTTGTTCAAAAGCAGCAATCATCTTTTCAGCACTCGCTAAAGAGCCATGAATATCAGAGGCAAAAAATAATTTCATAATCAAAAACCTGTCATTAATCCAGATTCGAAGTCTACTCGTAGTCTTATCAAATTTCCATGTTAGCGATACTGATATCTCACCACAAAATGCAACCAAGTGCTTATGCGTGCATAATATTCGTGATAATTCTCTTACGTCACAATATTAAGATAATGGATTTTAAGTCTCTCGTTATACTGATAATTTAACTGATATAGAATGCTGATATATAATAGAAATAAGCAACACATCAAAGCTTAGATGATGACTGATAATGGAATAACGACATGAATATTTTAATGACAGGCGCAACAGGTTTTATCGGACGAGCACTGATTCCTCATTTCAATCATGATCACGTCACCATACTTACACGTAACCCGACTCGTGCTTACAATCAACTCGGTCATCATATCCTCGCCGTTGATAGCCTAGATAGCTTCGACAATTTCGACCAATTTGATGCTGTTATCAACCTTGCGGGTGAGCCGATCATCAATAAGCGTTGGAGTGACAAACAAAAAGAGAAAATCTGTCAAAGTCGTTGGGATATTACCCAGCAACTCGTTGATAAAATTAAAGCCAGTCGTCATCCTCCGCATACTTTTCTTAGTGGTTCTGCGGTGGGCATTTATGGTGATAACCAAGATAAAACCATTGATGAATCCATCCCGCTTGATATTAACGATAACGACTTTGCCCAGAACGTCTGTTACCGCTGGGAGCAAATTGCTCTTGAAGCCCAATCAGAACAAACCCGTGTGTGCTTGATCCGCACAGGTATCGTACTTGGCAAACAAGGCGGTGCATTGGCGCGCATGTTACTGCCTTATCAACTAGGATTAGGCGGAAAAATGGGTGATGGTAAACAATACTTTCCTTGGATCCATATGCAAGACATGATCAAAGGCATTCTATTCTTACTTAATCACCCAGAAGCCCATGGCGCATTTAACTTTACAGCGCCAACACCGGTGACGAATAAAGTGTTTAGCCAAACCTTAGCCGCAACTTTAAAGCGCCCACACATTTTATTCACCCCTGCTTGGGTTCTAAAACTAGGGCTTGGGGAATCAGCGCAACTATTGCTTGATAGCCAACGTGCACTGCCAAATAAATTACAGCAAGAAGGGTTTAACTTTAGCTTCCCTTGTATTGAGCAAGCATTGAAGCAGACTTTGTGTGATTAAGAGAAACAAAAACAGGGCTGAAGGGCCCTGTTTTTGTTTATATACACTCATACTGTAACGAATTATTTCAAGCTTCTTGTTTAAAACCATATAAGCCACCATATGTATATATGGTTAGGTTTTATGGAAATTAAAATGTCTTGCGCAATAAAAATAAATAATGGCAGTAATTGCTCCATCATTAATGTAGGAATCGTTGGCTTTAGTGTTGGTATTGACGCTGAAAATTCAGATAACCTTCTACTTCAAGGGGTAAACTTTGAAAAATGTGATATAGGTTTACGAGGAAAAAAATTAAGGTACTTAAAAGCACAAAACTGTACACATACAAGAAATGAAACACCTTTTAATAGTTCTCTCAAAGAATGCTATCAATATTACTTTTCGTATACCCTTTTGTACTTAAATATATTTAATTACTCCCCATATGAATGAGGCTTAATATGACTAGACCAATGTTTGATTTAGAAGACTGTGAAGATGCGGTTTTAATTGATAACAAAACTACTTCAAATCAATTTATTAAAGCTAGAAACTGCCCACGTATTCACTTAGAAAAGAATGAGGCAGGCTTAAATGAACTATCAAAACTAGGTTTGCCAATTGAGGCTCTAACTGAAGAACAAATAAATGAAATAGTCTCAGAAATAATTAATAGAAAAGGTAATTTTTCAACTACTGATAATAGCTGGTTATCCAATGCAGCAGTATTTGCAACATTAGCAGCTGACATAAAATGTACTATTCTCGGAGTTCTTACAGCAACAGGGATAACTTGCTATAAAACAATCAAAGAAAAAATTAAAACTAAATAAATACATCTATTCTTAACTACGAAAAGCCACCAAATCATAAGTAGTGTGGCTTTTTTAAATCAAAGCTAATTCAAAATCTCTCTATATTGATATCAAACAATTCAGTTTCAACTATAAAACCTAACCTATTTCACGTTTAACTAATCTTTCCTTTAATGGTGGCATTGACGATATACGACCTTTTTTGATGTCAGATTCAGCAAAACTTAACATCTTCATTATAGCTATTGCTTGCTCACGTCGTTCATATTCTCCATAATAAATCACAGCATAAGAATGTTTCTCATTCTTGGTAATTATCAATGTCTCATCTAATGAAAGATGGTCAGCATTTTTCTTCAGGAAGTTTACAGTCTCAATCATCACTTACCTTCCTTCTTTAAACTTAGAAGAACATTTCTTAATTTAAAGTCTACACTCCATCACCTTAACGGCAACAGCAGCTTCTTGATCTGCGATCGTGACACTAAATACACCAACCCTATTGCCAGCACAGGTAAGCCTATCCACATTAATGGATGCAAGGTAAACGGCAGTTCAAAGCCTTTCACCACCAGCAAACCAACAACAAATTCAGCGCCAATCGCTGCGATAATGCCAGCCAATAACGCAATAATGCCGTATTCAAACCACAAGGTAGCAGCGATGCGTTTACGGCTGGCACCGAGTGTGCGATAAAGCTGAATTTCGGTTTGACGCTCTGAAATACTCAAGCGTAACAAAGTCATAATGAGTAGTAATCCACTCAAAACACCTAAGCCAGCTAATACCGTAAGTGACCAACTCACTTGGGCTAATAAAGCTTGAATGCGTGTTGCCATCATACGTAAATCAAGCACACTCACCGTTGGATAATTACTGGCTAAGGTATTAAGTAAATCGCTTTGCTGATCATTCACTCTAAAACTCACTAACCATGTAGCAGGAAACGACTGCAATACATCTGGGGTGAAAATGAAGTAGAAGTTCGGCTTCATATTACGCCATTCCACATCACGAATGCTGTTTACTGTGGCGTTAAACTCTAGCCCACCAATGGTAAAAGCCAGCTTGTCACCCAATGCAATGTTTAAGCGTTTCGCAATGCCAGATTCCACTGAAACACCTGAGCTACTTCCCCATTTACCTGCAATCACCTCATTATGACTCGGTAAGCTTTCCGCCCATGTGAAGTTAAGCTCTCGTCTTAATGCAGGATCGCGTTCTGGACTATTGTCGGAAGTAATCTCTGCAGCTACGCCACTTTGGCTTTCATCTTCCGTTGAATAAAAGCGTTGCTCATTAATCGCGACCAATCTTCCACGGGTCACAGGATAACCTTCAGAACGGGCTAATTGATTCGCATCTAAATAATCTAAATAGGCTTGTTGTTGATCTGGCGCAATATTAATTGCAAACACATTAGGCGCATCAGCAGGTAAGGTATTTTTCCAATCCGCGAGTAGCTCGTTACGTAATAATCCAATCACAGCTAATAGCATTAACGAACACGTCAATGCCGCCAATTGCGTCGCGGTCTTCGCTTTACTACGATTGACACGGCTTAACGCCAATGCATAAGCAGAGCCAAGCTTAATCTTCTTCAGTAAAGCGATGGCAGCAAGGCCAACTAAAGCCAGTAACACTAACAATGCCACCATGCCCAATAAGGTCAGCCAAACAAATACATTGCTACCAATCCACCATACTGCTGAAAAAACAGGGAAGATCAACAACAACCATATAGCTGAGAACTTAGACGTCGGAGTCTGGGTTGCTTGCACCGTATTCATTGCAGAAGCATTCACTAAACGAGAAAGCGGAATACCCAACGCTGGCAATGAAATGAAAAGAGCAAGCAGTAAGCTGATCACTAATGGCGCAAACCCAATAGCCGGTAATTCATCAGGTAACAACTGTTGCAGTGGATAGCGCAGTAACCATTCGAGCCCAAAACCCAATAGCAAACCAACACCAATCGCGACTGAGAACACAACCGCTATTTGTTGTAATAACCATCGCCATAAAAAACGACGACTGGCGCCAAGGCTCTTCATCATTGCGACTGACGTGATCCGCGTCGATGCATAGTGCTGACATGTAAGTACTAAGGTTGCTGATGCCATGAGTACTACCAGCACTAAAGTCAGTGATAGGTATTGCCTTGCTCGTTCAATAAAATCACCACTGCGCCCTGCATCGTTTTCAGTTAACCAGCGTTGGCTTGGGGTTAACTTCATCGTTTCACGAATATCAGCAAGATCAGGATCGGAGCCGGAAAAATAGTAGCGATAGCTGATCCTGCTACCTTCTTGAATTCCACCAATGTCAGCAATGTCTTTATTGTTGATCAATACTGCTGGCATTTGGCTAAAAGGGTTAAAAGACAGCTCAGGATCTTCTAAGATTCTCCCACTAATGGTTAGCTCCCCATCCCCCAGCATGAGTGTATCGCCCTCTTTGACATCCAGCAGCGAAAATAAGCGTTCTGATAACCACAACTCACCGGGGCTCACATGATGGTGCACAGACTTATCAGCCGCTTGTAATCGTAAATCGCCACGCAATGGAAATTTCGCATCAACCGCTTTAACGCTGACTAACTGCATACCGTTATCGCTAAATGCCATGGTACCAAAGCGAGTTTGCTGTGAAGTGGTGATCTTATTGGTTGATAACGGTTGTAAATCTACCGCTTGCGATGACTTCAATACCATATCTGCCGCTAACGCAGAGCGACCTTGCGAAACTATGATCCCTTCAACACGGCTTACCAATGCCGATAACGCAAACACACAAGCAATGATTAAACTCAGTGCCAAGGTAACTAGCCACAACTGACCTTGTCGTATTTCACGCCACGCCCAACGTAAAAAGAACGGACGTTTTTTCATCGAAAGTGAATCACTCTGCATGACGTTCATCCCTCGCGAGTTTGCCGTTATCTAATCGCATAATTCGATCGCAACGAGCCGCTAATGTATCGTCATGGGTGACAAGCACCAGTGTTGTGCCACTGTTTTTATTAAGCTCAAACAACAGCTCAATAACCATGGCTGCGGTATGCTGATCGAGGTTTCCTGTTGGCTCATCAGCAAACAAGATTTTAGGTTTGATCATAAATGCACGGGCTAGCGCGACGCGTTGCTGTTCACCACCGGATAACTGACTCGGTAAGTGGGTTTCTCGCCCTTTCAAACCAACAACAGCAAGCAATTCTTTTGCTCGCTCAACATCCACCTCATTATCTTGGATCAAACACGGTAACGTGACGTTCTCGAGTGCATTTAAGGTTGGTAGTAACAGGAAATTTTGAAACACGAAACCAATAGATTCACTACGTAATTGAGCACGTTGTTCATCATCTAACGTAGAAAGGTTATGACCAAGTAACTCTATTTCACCTTGTGTTGGTACATCGAGCCCCGCCAGTAATGTCATCAAGGTTGATTTACCCGCGCCAGAGACACCGACAAGGGCAATAGACTCTCCTTGCTCGACCTCAAGCGAAACATCCTGCAAAATAGTCATAGGCGACAAGGTAGTCGTGACTTGTTTTGAAACAGAGTGTGCCTTAATTACGGAGACAGACATGATACGAATCCTTTCATTGTTGATGCTGGTGTTTTCATCCACCGCATTGAGTCAAACACTGTTAGTTCTTGGCGATAGCCTCAGTGCTGGTTATCAGATGCCAGCAGAGAAAAGCTGGCCTGCACTACTGCCGCCACTGTTAGAACAGCAAAAACAACCAACGACCATTGTGAATGCGAGTATCTCTGGCGATACCAGTGGTAATGGGTTGGCACGATTACCAGCATTATTGGAACAACATAAGCCTGATTTTGTTTTAATCGAATTAGGTGCGAATGATGGCTTACGTGGGTTTCATCCTAAAATATTACGTAATAACCTTAGCCAAATGATCAATGAGATCCAAAAAGTGGGATCACAGCCACTATTAATGCAAATTGAAGTCCCACCCAATTATGGGAAACGTTATAACGAACTGTTTCGTAATACTTACCCATCATTAAGTGAAGACACCAATGTGCCTTTATTGCCGTTTTTTCTTATCGATATTATTGTAAAGCCAGAATTAATGATGAAAGATGGCCTTCACCCAACCGCACAAGCACAGCCGCTGATCGCTCAATTTATGGCAAAGCATCTTCAACCTTATCTCAACAAGGAAAGCTCACAGTGACACAATCTATTTTAATGACAGGGTGTAGCTCTGGTATTGGCTATTACTGCGCAAAAACACTGACCGAGCAAGGCCTTAACGTTGTTGCTAGTTGTCGAAAATCAGAGGATGTAGAAAGGCTCAATCAAGAAGGTATTCGTTGCGTTCAATTGGATATCACTTCAGAGTCATCCATCACAGAAGGTTTAAGCCAAGCACTAGCCATCACTGGCGGAAAATTAGATGTGTTATTTAATAATGCCGCTTACGGACAACCCGGCGCATTAGAAGATTTACCGACCTCAGCTCTACGTGAACAATTTGAAGCGAATTTCTTTGGCTGGCACGAGCTAACCAAGCAAGTCATCCCACTGATGCTTACCCAAGGTCACGGTAAAATTGTACAAAACAGCTCAGTACTGGGATTAGTCGCCATGAAATATCGCGGCGCATATAACGCCAGTAAATTTGCAATTGAAGGCTATACCGATACCTTACGTTTAGAGTTAGACAATACGCCGATTAGTATTTCTTTGATCGAGCCAGGACCAATTGAAAGCCAATTTCGCGCTAACGCAAAACGCATGTTTGAACGTCATATTGATATGAACAACTCTCGCCATTATGACAACTACCAAGACACCCTCTCTCGCCTTGGTAAAGAAAAGGTGACCAACAAATTTACTTTAAACCCTGATGCAGTATTACGACCACTATTGGACATCATTAATAGCTCTCGCCCAAAATCACGCTATTACGTGACACAACCGACTTATATTTTTGGTTTTTTACGTCGTATCCTACCAACAAGATTTCTTGATAAGTTACTGATAAAAAGCAATTAATAAAGAAGAAACCTGCTTAAAACCCATCGCTTTTAGGCAGTTTTCTCACCTTATAAAAGTGGTGATAAAAACAACATTTATAAAATCAATGATGATTAATATGCTGATTTATAACCACTAAACATAAAAAAACACTTACTCCAGTTAAGAATACCACCCAATATTACATTTTCTATAAAACGTAATATTATTGTCATATAACAAATGTAATGTGATCCCATAACTTAAGCTAATTATCAAACTTAGCTCTTTCTTCATTACGTTTAAGGTGTATATATGACATTGCGCCAAATTAACTTACTATGCGCGTGTATCACGTTAGTGCTTTTGCTGGTATTCGGTAATTAATACTGTTCTTTCTCGTTTTTTAAACACTTACTAATTTCTGTTTCATTATCTCAACTTGATCCACATCGATTCATCCCCATATATTTGGTATAGCCTTTCAAATAGTCAACGGATCGAATTACATGTACCAAAATACTGCGCTAGAAATTAATGAACAAAATCTGCAACAGGTTATCGAGCAATCGATGCAAACACCTGTTGTGATCAGTTTTTGGGCGCCATCGATGCCTGAAACGCTAGAAGTGAATGCAACGCTAGAAAAACTGGCTCGTGAATACCAAGGACAATTTATTCTTGCTTCACTAAACTGTGAAACCCAACAAATGGTCGCTTCTCAGTTCGGTGTCCGTGGTTTACCTACTGTTGCTCTGTTTAAAGATGGTCAACCTGCTGATGGCTCTGCAGGGCCACAAACAGAGCAAACATTACGTGAAATGCTAACTCGTCATCTACCAAGCCAAGAAGAGCTGGCATTAAAACAGGCATTGGTATTAGTTGATAATAAAGAATACGCTCAAGCTCTACCGCTACTGCGTCAACTGTCAGCACAACTTCCTAACGATAGCTTAGTAAAACTCGCTATTGCAGAGTGCCTGATTGAAACCGCTTTATTTGATGAGGCCGAGCCGATTCTTGCGACAATCCCAATGCAAGATCAGGATGCACAATACAAAGGCTTGGTCGCTAAATTAGAATTACACAAGCAAGCGGGTAACTCGCCAGAGATCCAACAACTAGAACAGAAACTAGCGTCCGAACCTGACAATGTTGAATTACGTTATGAACTCGCCGTGCAATACAGCCAAGTAAACCGTAATGAAGAAGCGCTAGAGTTATTGATTGCAATTTTACGTAAAGACATGAACTTCTCAGATGGTAATGCAAAGAAAACCATGATGGATATTCTTGCAGCATTAGGTCAAGGCAATCCAATTGCAGCCTCTTACCGCCGTCAGCTTTACTCTTTGATGTATTAATTCGATAAAGTATAAATAGCAAAAAGCCCGATACGCTTTTAACTCTAAGAGTTCACGTATCGGGCTTTTTCGTATTTATTTATCGTAAAATATTACTTCTTACGATCGCGCAGTACATTCGTTAGACGTTTACGTTGGCGTTCTTGAGAAACAGTTAGCTTCTGCTTTTTAGTCTCAAATGGGTTTTCGCTATTCTGGAATTGAATGCGAATCGGTGTCCCCATCATTTCTAATGACTTACGGTAGTAGTTCATTAGGTAACGCTTATATGAACCCGGAAGATCATTAACTTGGTTACCGTGAACGACAATGATCGGTGGGTTATAACCACCGGCGTGCGCATACTTAAGCTTCACACGACGACCACGGATCATTGGTGGCTGGTGATCATCTTGTGCCATTTGCATAATACGCGTTAGTAGCGAAGTACTAATACGCTTAGTTGCAGACTGGTATGCTTCAATCACTGACTCATACAAGTGACCAACACCGGTACCGTGAAGTGCTGAAATAAAGTGAATACGCGCAAAGTCAACGAAGCCTAAACGACGGTCAAGTTCAGACTTAACACGCTCTTTCACTTCGTTATCTAAACCATCCCACTTGTTCACAGCAATCACTAATGAACGGCCTGCATTTAGCGCAAAACCTAATAAGCTTAGATCTTGATCTGAAATGTTTTCACGAGCATCGATAATCAACAATACAACGTTAGCATCTTCAACCGCTTTTAACGTTTGAATAACTGAGAATTTCTCAACCGCTTGGTGCATGTTCTTACGACGACGGATACCCGCAGTATCGATCAATACGTACTCTTGACCATCACGTTCCATTGGAATGTAAATAGAGTCACGCGTTGTTCCTGGCATATCGTAAACAACAACACGTTCTTCACCTAAAATACGGTTTGTTAGTGTTGATTTACCTACGTTTGGACGACCAATAATTGCAAGCTTAATTGGCTGCTCTTGAAGACGCTTATAGGCAGCTTCCGCATCCGCTTCAGAAAGGTTTGCTTTCTCAATATCTTCAACCGATGTGAGATCTTCAAGTTGAAGTTCTTGCTCTTCACCTTCTTCTGCAAGCTCTGCATTCAGTTTGTCAGAGAACGGTGCTAATGCGCGCTCCATCAATGCAGTAACACCACGGTTTTGAGTTGCTGCAATTTGGTACATTGCATCAACGCCTAAACGCCAGAATTCAGCACAAGCACTATCTGCATCAATACCATCTACCTTGTTTACCACAAGGAACGTTGGTTTTTGACGGCTACGTAAGTGCTTAGCAATTGCTTCGTCTGCGGCAGTTAAACCAGCACGACCATCTACTAGGAACAGAACAACATCAGCTTCTTCGATCGCTGCTAATGACTGTTCAGCCATTTTTGTTTCAACGCCTTCCTCAGTACCATCAATACCACCGGTATCGATAACAATGAATTCATGCTCTTCTAGCTCTGCTCTACCGTATTTACGATCCCTAGTTAAGCCAGGAAAGTCAGCAACAAGTGCATCCCTTGTGCGAGTAAGACGATTAAATAGCGTCGATTTACCCACGTTCGGGCGCCCGACTAGGGCAACAACAGGAATCATAACTACCTCTTACTTTTCATAGTCTTATTGACATTTTTACCGTTCATTCTTGCCTCCAGTTCACATTTCTGAGAACCTTCATCCGACAATAATATATTCAACGGATATAACAACAACGGCTCCAACTACGTATCGCAGCTGGAGCCGACAAATTAATCTAGCGACATTATACCGTTTTATTGCGGTATTTGCATTTTGTTGATTTCACCATCTCGGGTTACAACAATAAAGCCATTATCGTCTAGTGCAACAGGCGGTACAGCAATACCACTACCGTCGACTGATTCTTGAGAAACAAACTCGCCACTTTGGGTATCAAGCCAGTGTAAGTAACCTTCAGCATCACCCACAACTAAATAACCATCAATCACAGCAGGCGCACTTAGCTGGCGATATTGTAAATCAGTGTTCTGCCATAGCTCTGTACCACTACGCGCATCAACAGCAACAATATGATCTTTCGCTGTTACTAAGAATAGCTCACTACCATCAATAACAAAGTCAGTTGCTGACGAATAGTTACGTTTCCATGCGATCTGACCAGAACGAAGATCGATCGATACTAATGTGCCATTATAACCAACAGCATATAAACGATCGCCATCAATAACTGGTGACGCATCAACGTCAACTAAACGATCAATTTCTGTTGAACCTTTTGGTGACGCAATCAATTGTTGCCACAACATACGTCCATCAGACATTAATGCGCCAGCTATACGTCCATTCGCTAAGCCCCAGAACACACCACCAGAAACAGCAACCGGTGAACTATCACCTCGTAATGTCAAGGTTGGAACTTCATTGCTGACTTGCCATTTAGAAACGCCCGTTTCAGCATCAAGTGCTTGCAGCACACCCAAGCTGGTATTAACAACAACTAAGCCATCAGAAACAAGTGGTTTTGACAGAACTTCACCAGCGACAGTGGTACGCCATACTTCCTTACCCGTCTCTGCATCAAGTGCAATGACTTTTGCATTGGCTGTACCGACGAACAGTTTACCATCACCTAAAACAAGTCCACCAGTCAACAACGCGCTGCTGTCTTTTTCTAGATCAGTTTTCCATTCAACTTTACCATTTGCTGGATTCAGTGCTTCGATCAAACCATTACGATCTGCAACGTACACTTTATCTAGCCCAACAACGGGGGTGAGTTTTGAGTAATAACCAGAAACACCGTTACCTACGCTACGGCTCCAATCTGTTTTTGGTGTGAAAGTATTATCAACCTTTGGCAATGGTGCCATTTGAATTGAATCGACTTCACTTGCACAACCCGATAGCACGCTTACTGCAACAGCAACGGCCAAAACACGTTTTAACACCTTATGCATCATCATCTGCCTTATTGCGCTAAATCATCAAGTTTCATTTGCAGCGCAGGTGACGAACCTTCCTGCTGAGCTTCTACATATGCTTCACGTGCACCAGTGATATCACCTTTTTGTAACAGGATATCACCACGCAGTTCAGCAACGTTTGACTTCCAGCTTGGCACTGTTACTTTTTTAAGCTCAGCTAATGCTTCATCAAATTTTTGTTGCTCAGCATAAATACGAGCTAAACGTGTTGTTGCCAATGGCAAAATAGCGTCATCTTTAGTGTGATTAATCACCCACTGAAGTTGCTCAACCGCACCGTCCAGATCTTTATTATCTACCTGAACTTTCGCTAGCTGTAGTGCTGTCAGTACCGCATATTGACTATCTTTATTCGCATCAATAAACGTTTTTGCTTCAGCGACTGCGTCTTTGCTGTTTTCATCAAGCGCAGAAACAACTTGTGTATAGGTGTCAGATGCAACGTGTTTTGCAACATGTACTTCAGACTGGTAGTAACGCCAGCCCCAAAGACCACCTAAACCAATCACGGCACCTAGAACAACGGCTTTGCCGTTTTCTTGCCACCACGATTTAATCGCTTCAACCTGTTGTTCTTCTGTGGCGTAGTCGTTCACTTCCTGTCCTCTCTTAAATCAATGCTGCCAGCTTCGCGGCAACCTCATCCTGTGCCATGGTCGTCTGCTCACCGCCGTGTAAATCTTTTACTACTACGGAGTTTTCAGCTATTTCATTTTCTCCAAGAACTAATGCAACCGCGGCACCAACGTTGTCAGCACGCTTAAATTGCTTCTTGAAGTTACCACCACCAAAGTTAGTCATCACTCGTAAACCTGGTACTTCAGTACGTAGTTTTTCAGCTAACTTCATACCCGCAGCTAATGTGCCTTCACCAGCTGTAACCATGTATACATCTACAGAACGACGAACCTCATCTTTTTCTAATGCTTCCATTAGTAATACTAGACGCTCAAGCCCCATCGCAAAACCAACTGAAGGTGTCGCTTTACCGCCTAGTTGTTCAACTAGACCATCATAACGACCACCACCACAAACAGTGCCTTGTGAACCAAGGCTCTCTGTGATCCATTCAAATACAGTACGGTTATAATAATCTAAACCACGTACAAGACGTTCATTTACTTGATATTTGATGCCAGCAGCGTCTAATAGTTCACATAAACCAGCAAAGTGTTCTTTAGACTCTAGATCTAAGTACTCTGAAAGTTTAGGTGCATCTTCTAGAATTTCTTGAATTGCTGCATTCTTAGTATCTAAAACGCGTAATGGATTGGTGTACATACGGCGTTTTGCATCTTCATCAAGCACATCTAAGTGTTGCTCTAAAAATGCGATTAAAGCTTTACGGTATTCTGCACGCGCTTCGAGTGAACCTATTGAGTTTAACTCTAAACGTACGTGCTCATTAATACCAAGTTCACGCCATAGACGTGATGTCATCATGATCAATTCAGCGTCAATATCAGGGCCATTAAGACCAAAGACTTCTACACCGACTTGGTGGAATTGACGGTAACGGCCTTTTTGAGGGCGCTCATGACGGAACATGGGACCAATGTACCAAAGACGCTGTTCTTGGTTATATAGTAAACCATTTTGAATACCAGCACGTACACATCCCGCAGTCCCTTCAGGACGTAGCGTTAAGCTATCACCGTTACGGTCTTCAAAAGTGTACATTTCCTTTTCAACAACGTCGGTCACTTCACCGATAGCACGTTTAAACAAATGTGTTGATTCAACAATCGGCATACGAACTTCATTGTAACCGTATGCACTGATCACTTGTTTAACTGTACCTTCGACTTTCTGCCAAAGTGGAGATTGTGTTGGAAGGCAATCGTTCATGCCTCGAATTGCTTGAATTTGTTTCGCCACGTTTATTCTCGTTAACCGCTGGGTATTAGAATCGAATATATAATTTCTTTTTGAAATAGTGAACCATGCTCACCGATATGAGCATGGTTTTTTGATTATATATCTTGTTGTTTTACATCAATGCGGTTGTTTTGATCTAACATTGATGCCTTTGCTCGAATTTTACTCTCAAGCTGATCAATCACATTGTCGTTATCAAATCGCTCTTTTTGACGAATACCGTCTTCATAAAAAGCACTCTTACGGTTACCGCCAGCAATGCCTAAGTGAGACGCTTCTGCTTCACCAGGGCCATTAACCACACAACCAATCACTGAAACATCCATTGGAACAACGATATCTTCTAAACGTTGTTCTAACTCGTTTACCGTACCGATAACATCGAACTCTTGACGTGAACATGTTGGACAAGCAATAAAGTTGATGCCACGAGAACGAATGCGTAATGATTTTAATATATCAAAACCAACTTTGATTTCTTCAACAGGATCAGCTGCAAGCGAGATACGTAACGTATCACCAATACCTTCTGATAGAAGCATGCCTAAACCTACGGCTGATTTAACCGAGCCAGCACGAGCACCACCAGCTTCGGTAATACCAAGGTGAAGGGGTTGAATAATTTGCTTCGCAAGCTGACGGTATGACTCAACAGCAAGGAAAACATCTGACGCTTTTACGCTGACTTTAAATTGGTCAAAGTTCAAACGGTCTAATATTTCCACATGACGCATTGCTGACTCGACCAAAGCTTCTGGTGTCGGTTCACCGTATTTTTGCTGGATTTCTTTTTCAAGAGAACCTCCATTTACGCCAATACGGATAGGAATGTTTTTATCACGAGCACATTCAACCACAGATCGAATACGATCTTCACGACCAATATTACCAGGGTTAATACGTAAACAATCCACACCGTATTCTGCCACTTTAAGTGCAATGCGGTAATCAAAATGAATATCAGCAACCAGCGGAATATTCACTTGTTGCTTGATCAATTTAAAAGCTTCCGCGGCATCCATCGTTGGTACAGAGACACGTACAATATCAGCACCAACTTTTTCTAATGCCTTGATCTGTGCAACAGTCGCTTCGATATCTGTTGTACGAGTATTGGTCATCGACTGAACGGCGATAGGTGCACCATCGCCAATAGGAACATTACCGACATAAATTCGGCTCGATTGACGGCGTATAATTGGTGATTCGTTATGCATTGCTCTTTCTCTACATTACTGCGGTAGCTTAAGTGTTACTGGCTTAGACGCGGAGTAACGACTTAAATCAAAAGGTTGACCTTTAATATTAATTTTAACGGCACCAGGTGCACCAAGTCGAACACGAAATGGTGCTTTACCTTCTAAATCTAATACTTGACCAGCTTTCTTGATACCAGACTCTAATTGTTTACCCGTTGCATCACGCACATCTATCCAACAATCAGCTGAAAACTTTAACTGTAACTGTGGTGCAGTTGCATCAACGACAGGTGTTACATTCGCTATTGTTTCAGCATTAGCAGTTGTATCAGTGGCTGTTGATACTGATGTTGCGGCTGTTTCAGCATTCTCAGCAGGCGTTGTTGACACTTCCGCTGTAGTACCCGTTGCAGCCGTCGATGCGGTTGTTGGAGATGAATCTGTCACAGCATCAGCAGATGTTGTCGATGCGGCGTTTTTTTGTTCTGTACTAGTTGATGCTGAGTGATCCACATCGGTATCGACTGTTGCTGGTTGAGTCGCACTAATTGATGCATCATCACCATTTAATGTCGTTACTATCGTTTCATCAGAACCCTGCTCTTGCTTTTCATGAGCCGCGGTTTGATCTGCTGTAGTTGTTGTAGCAACTGGCGCTTGTTCTAAATGAATATTTTGCCACCACCAAACAGCGGTTACACCAACAAAAACAGCAGCAAGAATCCATGTTAATCCCATAATGCGACTATCATGTGCTTCACGTTTCGTTCGACGTGAAAAGCTTTGCATTTCTTGCGCTTTTGGCTTGGTGTGTCCACATTTGTCAAGCAAGGCTAATACAGCTTCTTCTTCCAAACCGACATATTTTGCATATGAACGCACATAGCCACGTGTAAACGTGGCTAATTGGGCTTGGTCAAATCGATTATTTTCTATGTTATCAATAACAGAAAGTCGCAACCTCAAACGGTTCGCAATATCCTTTTGTGAATAGCCTAGTTGCTCTCTAGCTTGACGGAGTACGTCACCTGGAAGCTGTGTTCCTTCTGTTATTTTTTGTTCTTCATTATTTTCAGTATTCATTGGCCAAATAATTCTGATATTGCAGAGAATCTGGGTATTTCTCTTTCAGCAAAATAGCGTATTTTTTTGACTGCGTTAAACGTCCAGCTTGTCTTTCCAACTGAATGAGCAACCACAAACTGTCTGCTGTGTACCCATATCTCTTATTAAATTTGAATAACTGTACGCGAGCATCTTTAAAATTGTTAGATTCAATTTCAACTTGCGCCAGTTGCAACATAGATCTCGGTCGGTACGGGTCATGGGAAAGCGCATTTTCAAAATAACCCGTCGCTGCTTCTAAATTACCTTGTTTACGACTACATAAGCCTGCATTTTCATAACTTGCCGAAATCAGATAATAATAAGGTTGTTCAATCGCTTTAACAAAAGCGGCAATGGCTTCATCATAGCGTCCTTCACTACACAAGAATACACCATAGTTATTCAAAACATCGCCATTTTTAGGCGAATGTTTTAATGCTTTTCGGTACATTTTCTCTGCAGCGTCTTTTTCACCAACTTTTTGATAATAATAAGCCATTGAAATTTGTGCACGGTAGTAATTAGGATCATACCTTAATGCTATTTCCAAATTTTCTCGTGCACGCTCCCACTGACCATCTTTTAAATAATTTAGCCCTAGGTTCAATCTCGCTTCTGAGGCTGCTTTGGCATCAAATTCTTTACCATTATCGACCACATCAACTGTGGCACAGCCTGTAAATAATAGGCATGACAACAGTGGATACACGCTCCATCGTACCATTTTCGCTCACCTCAACATCCATGTGAAATTGCGCAGTTATTTATAGTAGCCTGATTTTAGACCGCTTTTACTGCAATTTGTTCACCCGTATTCAATTTTGCTTGGGTACGCTTAGTACGGTCAATAACATCCCCGACTAACTGACCACAAGCCGCATCAATATCATCACCACGTGTCTTACGAACCGTTACTGTGAAATCGTATTCCATCAGTGTTTTCATAAAACGATCAATACGAGAATTACTTGGCTTTTTATATGGTGAGCCAGGGTACGGGTTAAACGGAATTAAGTTAATTTTTGCTGGCGTATCTTTTAATACTTTCGCTAATTGACGAGCATGCTCCATGTCATCATTAACACGATCTAACAGTACGTATTCTACCGTTACTCGACCACGGTTCGCATTCGTTGAATTCACATAACGACGAACAACATCTAAAAATGTTTCAATATTCCAACGATCATTGATTGGCATGATTTGAGAACGCAGCTCATCCGTTGGTGCATGCAATGAAATAGCTAAAGCAACATCAATTGTATCAATCATTTGCTCAAGGCCTGATACAACACCCGAGGTTGAAACTGTAACGCGACGCTTAGATAAACCAAAACCTAAATCATCAAGCATGATTTCTAATGCAGGGATCAGGTTTTTCATGTTCAATAATGGCTCACCCATTCCCATCATTACGATGTTGGTGATTGGACGACGACCGGTGTCTTTTTGAATACCGACTTCTTTTGCAGCACGCCATACCTGACCAATAATTTCTGATACACGTAAGTTACGGTTGAAGCCTTGTTGTGCTGTTGAACAGAACTTACATTCTAATGCACAGCCAACTTGTGAAGAAACACATAAAGTCGCGCGATCTTCATCAGGAATATAAACGGTTTCAACATCTTGATCGCCAACACGCATCGCCCATTTAATCGTACCATCCGTTGAGTACTGAGCTTCAGATACATGCGGCGCACGAATTTCAGCGACACGTTTTAATTTTTCACGTAATTTTTTATTAATATTGGTCATTTGATCGAAGTCATCACAACCGAAATGATAAATCCATTTCATGATCTGATCTGCACGGAATGGCTTCTCATTAAGTTCTTCGGCAAAGTATTTACGCAGACCTTTGCGATCGAAATCCAGCAGATTGATTTTGACAGTTGTCATCGGTTGGTGCCTCACTAAAAATGACTATTGCTGCGCCTTAATAACCAAGCTCTATCGGTGGCTTCGTTATCTCGGGTTTAAGGCGCGAAATTGTACAGACTTTATGGCATGGTTTCCACACCTAGACTCTATGGTTATTTTAGTGTTGCCAATTTCAAAACGCTAGATACAACAACGGGAAGTCAATACTTCCCGTTAATAATATGATTAATCTATTTTTTCAGTGCTTCGCATTAGTACCACTCACTGAATACTCATAGAATTAAAACCTTTATTCACCTCGTGGGCAAATTTCATCTTCTGCAAAGAAGTATGCAATTTCACGCGCAGCAGATTCAGGACTATCTGAACCATGTACTGAGTTATGACGCATACTTAATGCAAAGTCACTACGGATAGTGCCACAAGCCGCTTCTTCAGGGTTAGTTTTACCCATCAACTCACGGTAACGTGTAATCGCATTTTCACCTTCAAGTACTTGAACCATGACAGGACCTGATGTCATAAATGCCACTAAATCATCAAAGAAAGGTTTACCTTCATGCTCTGCATAAAAACCTTGCGCTTTCGCACTGTCTAAATGCAACATTTTAGCCGCAACAATATTCAAACCTGCATTTTCAAAACGCTGATAGATTGCACCAATCAAATTACGTTTAACCGCATCTGGTTTTACAATTGAGAAAGTTCTTTCGATTGTCATTATTATATTTTCCTTTTGAGTCTTATTGCTTTCTGCGAGCCAAAAACAAATTCATGAATTTAAGTTACAGCAACAAACCTGCAATATTAGCAAGACCTAACCCTGTCGCGCCAGCAGCCCAACGCGGATCTCCGCCATCACGGAAACATGCCGCTAAATCAAAATGGATCCAACGACTATTTTCAGTGTCAACAAAGCGGGACAAAAACGCTGCGGCATTGGATGCGCCTCCCATACCACCACCTTTTTGTACACGGCTATTCGCGGTGTCAGCATAAGGTGACGGGCAATATTCCTGATGCCATTTTTCTAATGGTAATGGCCATGCGGGCTCATTTACTAGCTCGGATAACTGCTGTGCTTGTTGTAATAATGGCTTATCTAAACCAAAAATTGCATTATAGTCGCTACCTACTGCAACCATTGCTGCGCCTGTTAACGTCGCAGCATCAATAATCAGTGGTGCGCCTGTCGCAGAAGCTGCAATTAAACCATCAGCTAACACTAAGCGCCCTTCAGCATCAGTGTTAACTATTTCCACCGTAACACCATTTTTATAACTTAGCACATCACCAAGCTTATAAGCGTTACCTGATACGAGGTTTTCAGCACAGCATAGGATCAACTTCACACGTTGACCTAGCCCTTGCTCTATCGCATAACCTAATGCCGCAGTAACCGTTGCAGCCCCACCCATATCGCACTTCATCGCAACCATGCCTGCGCTAGGTTTTAAACTGTAGCCACCAGAATCAAAGGTGATCCCTTTACCGACTAAACAAGCCGATACTGGCGCTTCAGGATCGCCAGTAGGATTGTAATCCACTTCAAGCATTACAGGTGGTCGCACACTACCGCGACCAACATTGTATATTCCTACCCAACCATCAGCTAATAGTTCATCGCCCACAATTTGTTGTGCATGAATATTGTCACCACCGATTTTTTTTAGAAAACAAGTTGCTTCATGGGCTAACTTCTCAGGTGACATCTCTTCAGGTGTCGCGTTAACTGTTTTACGTAGCCAGTCAGAGCAATGACGACGAGCATTTAACAGCTCTAATTCATCTTCATCAATGGAGGCCCATTGAATTTCTACTGGTGTAATCGTTGCTGCAAAACCACAGTAAAACGCCCATTGACGCTCATAATTCCAACCGTCACCCACTAAACGTACAGCTTGTGCACCTTGTGATTGAATTTGACGACCAGCCTGCTGAATACGACGTAATGGAAAATCACTGCGATAATGAACCGTCGCGCTATCTGATTGATAGCTTAGTAGCGAATTTAATCCCCAAGGACCGTTGGACTCTTCAGTTGATAAATAAACATTGAGCATAATGAAGTCTTCCTTTCTTATTCTGATAATGCAAAAAGCCTTCTTATCGTAAGAAGGCTTTTAATTTTGAAACGGAACTTATTTAGTTAGGATGTTTGCAAGTGTTCTTACACCCATACCTGTTGCACCAGCTGACCACTGATCATTAGCACTTTTACGGAAGGTACCGCTGGCATCAATGTGCATCCAGCCTTTTTTATAATCATCAACGAAGTAAGAAAGGAATGCTGCTGCAGTACTTGCACCAGGCATAAAATCACCACTTGAGATATTGGCAAGATCGGCATAATTTGATGGCAACATGTTACGGTGAAGATCGGCAAGTGGTAACGGCCACATACCTTCATTTTCTTCTGCCGCTGCTGTTAATGCAGTATGAGACAATTCCGCATCAAAGCTTAGTAACGCATGGTAATCATTACCAAGCGCCATTTTGGCTGCACCTGTTAATGTTGCACAATCAATCACTAATTCAGGGTTTTGACTGTTCGCGTAAATTAAACCATCAGCCAAGACTAAACGTCCTTCGGCATCCGTGTTTAAAATCTCGACTGTCGTACCGTTTTTATATTTAATGATATCGCCAAGTTTTAATGCACGACCTGAGATCATATTTTCAGCACAGCATAGCACCAGCTTAATACGCTTGTTTAAACCGCGCGCCATCGCTAATGCTAAACCACCGGTCGCTAATGCTGCCCCCCCCATATCGGCTTTCATCGCCGTCATACCCGCTGAGGGTTTTATACTGTAGCCACCTGAATCAAATGTGATCCCTTTACCAACTAAACATGCAAACACTGGCGCATTAGCATCACCTGTTGGATTATAATCTAGGCGAAGCATGGCTGGACGATGCTCAGAGCCACGACCTACAGCATGGATACCGTTCCAACCTTCATCCAATAAATCATTGCCTTTGATGATCTTATAAGTTACATGTTCTGGTGCTAACGATTTAATAAATTCACCAGCACGTGTCGCTAACTGTGACGGGCGCACTACATCTGCTGGCTGGTTAATAATTTCACGTACCCACTCAGTCGCTTTGATTCGTGCTTGTAATTCCGCTTCATCTGTCTCATTTAACGCCGACCAAACCACACTGTTACCAGGCTTAGATGTACGATGTCCTTGGATAAATGCCCACGTTCGATCTAAATCCCAGCCTTCACCTGAAAGTTCTACCTGTTTGATACCCTGGGTATCTAAACGACGGGCTGCGCGTTGGATATTAGCAAGTTGCTCATTTTCCATTAAATGAATAACAGCACCTTCAGCACTAAAGCTAAGTAAGGCATTGGCACCCCATTGTGCATTCGCTGCTTGTTGGGTGAGAGAAACAGCCATGATAGTCGACATTAAAAACTCCTTGAATGTAGCAACTGCGCAGTGTTAAACAAATACATGCGTTATAGATAAATAGTTATGGGGGTAAAGTCCGCGGATTGCAATTAGATTTAAAATATTTATCTACGAATAAAAACAAAAAAAGCACCTAATTCAATTATTTCGACAATCAATTAGATGCTTACTCTATTACAACCGTTTATTCGTCTGCTTCTTCAATCCAACACATTTGAATGGCTTCTAACACTCTTTCACTGCAGTGGTTAGGATCATCATCAAAATCATCCAATGCTTGCACCCATTCACTAAGATCAGTAAAGCGAATTGTTTTGGGTTCAACATCAGGGTGCTGTTCACATAGCTCAATAGCAATATCGAGCGAATCAATCCATTTCAAGCTCATCGAAATACCCTCTTATATATTGACAGATATAATAATAACAACGCTGAGATGAAAAAAAAGGCTACCTAATGGTAACCTTTTTTATAATTAGTGCGCAGCCTCAGAGGCAAGATTTAGCGTATAGCGTGGAATTTCAACCACTAAATCTTCATCAGCGACTCGAGCCTGACAACCTAGACGTGATTCAGGCTCTAGCCCCCATGCTTTATCAAGCATGTCATCTTCTAGTTCATCACTTTCATTTAATGAATCAAAACCTTCACGAATCACAACGTGACACGTAGTACATGCACAAGACTTTTCACACGCATGTTCAATTCCAATACCATTACGTAGTGCAACATCAAGCACTGTCTCACCTGACTCAGCTTCTAATACTGCACCTTCAGGGCATAGCTCTTCGTGGGGAAGTACAACAATCTTAGGCATGCTTAAACCTCATCAATAGATTGGCCAGCCAATGCTTGACGAATAGACTTATCCATTCGACGAGAAGCAAATTCTTGGCTCGCTTTATCTGTTTTCTTAATTCCAGCTTCAATAGCGCGAGAATCTGATCCCTGACGCAATTGAACTAGTTCCATCATTACTGTTTCTAATTCGGCACGCTCTTGTGTGCTCAATAAGGTATCACCATCAGCGGCAAGTGCTGCGATTAACCCTTCTAAAACACGATCTGCTTCCACTTGCTGTTCTGCCAATGCACGTGCATCTTTATCATCTTGTGCATAGGTCATTGAATCACGAAGCATAGTCGCAATTTCATCTTCAGATAAGCCATACGATGGTTTAACTTGGATAGAAGACTGTACGCCACTACTCTTTTCCATTGCTGTTACTGACAATAAACCATCAGCATCAACTTGGTAAGTGACACGAATATGAGCAGCACCCGCAGCCATCGCAGGAATACCACGTAGGGTAAATCGTGCTAGTGAACGACAATCACTGACCATTTCACGCTCACCTTGTACAACGTGAACGGACATTGCCGTTTGACCATCTTTAAACGTGGTAAACTCTTGTGCACGAGCAACAGGAATCGTCGTATTACGAGGAATAATTTTCTCAATCATGCCTCCCATCGTTTCAATACCTAGTGACAGTGGGATCACATCAAGCAATAACATATCAGAATCAGGCTTATTGCCCACCAAAATGTCAGCTTGAATAGCAGCACCAATCGCAACAACTTTATCAGGATCGATAGAGGTTAACGGTGTTTTACCGAAGTAGTCGCCGACCATATTTCGAACCAATGGTACGCGTGTTGAACCACCAACCATCACTGTTTCAATGACTTCATCAGTGGTTATATCAGCATCTTTTAATGCACGGCGACACGCCATCAGTGTTTTTTTCACTAATGGTTGAATAAGTGCATCGAACTGCTCACGGCTAATCTGACCTTGCCAACCTAAGACATCAAGATCAACGCTATCAGCATCAGTCAACGCCACTTTTGCCGCTTGTGCCGTGTCTTGTAGCGCACGACGTTGCTGCGCTGTAAGTACCTCAGTATAACCCGCTTGTTCTAAGATCCACGTTGCTAACAAGTGATCAAAGTCATCACCACCTAATGCCGAATCACCGCCCGTCGCTAATACCTCAAATACACCTTTAGAAAGACGTAAAATAGAAATATCAAACGTACCACCACCTAAATCGTAGACAGCAATCACACCTTCTTGACCTGAATCTAAGCCATAGGCAATCGCGGCAGCTGTTGGCTCATTAAGTAAACGAAGCACATTAAGGTTAGCTAATTTCGCTGCATCTTTTGTGCCTGCACGTTGCGCATCATCAAAATAAGCAGGGACCGTAATCACCACACCTTCAAGATCACCACCCAGCGTATCAACCGCACGTTGACTTAATGATTTAAGAATTTCAGCAGATACCTGAACAGGGTTTACATTGCCACTACGCGTAATAAGCTGAGGTAATCCATTATCCGATGCTTCAAATTGGTATGGTAATTGCGGGTAACGTTGCTCAATATCAGCCAGTGAACGTCCCATTAGACGTTTAACTGATAAAATAGTATTGGTTGGATCTTGTTGAGCGAAAGCGCGGGCTGCATCACCGGTTAGGACTTCATTGTCACCGAAATGAACAACAGAAGGTAAAATCGCACGTCCCTCTGCATCATTTAATGTTTCTGCAACGCCACTGCGTACTGCAGCAACAAGTGAATTAGTTGTACCTAGATCTATACCCACCGCCAACTTGTGTTGATGCGGTGCAGCACTTTGACCCGGTTCAGCAATCTGTAACAGTGCCATTGTCATTCCTATCTAAATAACGCATGTGGATGATTAATCGAATAGCGACTCTTCAAGGCGCTCAACTTCATCACGCAATTTTACAATAAACTTTAATTTTCGTACGCCATCAGCCGCTTCGAGCCATTGTTCATTATTCAATAACTCAGCAAGTTGCGCCAATTGTTCTTTATACATCGCAGAAGCTTGCTGCTCAAAATCAAATAACGCACTTTCAGGATCGGATGAATCAGGAATCGCTTCTAATGCTTCGCGCAGTTCCATTTGCTGCATTAAAAAAGCCATATCTTGCAAGGTTTTTTGTTCACCACGAATATCTTCATCACGCTCAGCCAACATGTATTCGGCACGTGATACCGGATTTTTTAAGGTTTGAAATGCATCGTTAATTTGTGCAGCTTTTTGAACTGACAACAAACGATCACGTTCGGACGCTGTCGCATAATTATCAGGATGAAAGCGACGCTGTAATTCTCGAAACTGACTGGCAAGAAGGCTGTTATCCAATTCAAACTGAAAAGGTACCCCGAATAATTCGAAATGATTCATATTATGACCATTAATAAAAATTAAACCTGACGACTAACTCGCCAAAGACGATTAGCAGTCAGGTTCAACTGAAACACTAAAAACGTTTATACGTTGAAGCTTTCGCCACAACCACATTCGCTAGACACGTTAGGGTTGTTAAACTGAAAACCTTCATTTAGGCCTTCTTTGGCAAAATCTAGTTCAGTTCCATCAAGGTAAACTAAACTTTTTGCATCAACGATAATTTTAACGCCTTTTTCATCGAAGACCTGATCCCCTTCATCGAGTTCATCTACAAACTCAAGGATATAAGCCATTCCAGAACATCCTGAAGTGCGAACACCTAGTCGTAAACCAAGGCCTTTGCCACGATTGGCTAAAAAAGTCGATACGCGACTTGCTGCCGCTTCAGTGATAGTAATGGCCATACAACAAACCTCAGAAAGTTATTTTTGCTCGTGTTTCTTTTTATAATCGCTAACTGCCGCTTTAATTGCATCTTCTGCAAGAATTGAACAGTGAACTTTAACCGGCGGTAACTCAAGTTCTTCAGCAATTGCAGAGTTCTTGATTGATGCGGCTTCATCTAATGTTTTGCCTTTAACCCACTCAGTGATTAGTGAGCTAGAAGCAATTGCAGAACCACAACCGTAGGTTTTGAATTTTGCATCTTCGATAATGCCTTCTTCAGTTACTTTGATCTGAAGTTTCATTACATCGCCACATGCTGGTGCACCCACCATGCCGCTACCTACATTTTGATCATCTTTGTCAAATGAACCCACGTTACGCGGATTTTCATAATGATCGATGACTTTTTCACTATATGCCATGATAAATTTCCTCGAAAACAGTCTAGCCGCAGATTAGTGGTGCGCCCACTCAACTGTGTTTAAATCAATACCTTCTTTATGCATATCCCAAAGTGGCGACATTTCGCGTAGTTTATCTACGGCACCTTTAATTTGGGCTGCTGCATAATCAATTTCTTCTTCCGTCGTAAAACGACCAAATGAGAAACGAATAGAGCTATGTGCTAGTTCATCATTAAGACCTAATGCACGAAGTACATAAGAAGGTTCTAAACTTGCAGAGGTACACGCTGAACCTGATGATACAGCAAGATCTTTTAATGCCATTAACAGTGATTCGCCTTCCACAAAAGCAAAGCTAATGTTTAAGTTTTGGGGTACGCGTTGCTCTAAGTCACCGTTAATAGACATTTCTTCAATGCCTTCTAAACGCATTAACAAACGATCGCGTAATTTAACCGCGTGTTGATAATCTTGATCCATTTCCTCTTTCGCGATACGGAATGCTTCACCCATACCTACGATTTGATGCGTTGGTAATGTACCAGAACGGAAGCCGCGCTCATGACCACCACCATGCATTTGCGCTTCTAGGCGAATACGAGGCTTACGACGAACATATAGTGCGCCAATACCTTTAGGGCCATAAATTTTATGCGCTGAGAAAGAGATTAAATCAACTTTCATTGCTTGTACATCAATCGGTAATTTACCTGCTGACTGTGCTGCATCGACATGAAAAACTGTTTTGTTTTCACGGCAAAGTTCACCGATTGCTGCAATATCTTGAACCACACCAATTTCATTGTTCACGTGCATGATTGAAACTAGAACTGTGTCTTCACGCATAGCATCGCGTAGCTTAGCGAAATCAATCAAACCGTTAGATTCAGGCTCAAGGTACGTTACCTCAAAACCTTCACGCTCTAGCTGACGACATGGGTCAAGAACCGCTTTATGTTCAGTTTTACAGGTAATAATGTGCTTACCTTTTTTGTTATAAAAGTGTGCCGCACCTTTAATCGCTAAGTTATCAGATTCCGTTGCACCAGAGGTAAATACGATCTCACGAGGATCTGCATTTACTAAATCAGCGATATGTTCACGAGCAGTATCTACTGCTTCTTCTGCCTGCCAACCATAACGGTGAGAGCGTGATGCTGGGTTACCGAAGTTACCTTCCATAGTTAGGCACTGCATCATTTTCTCGGCAACGCGAGGATCTACAGGGCAAGTAGCGGAATAATCAAAATATATTGGCAGTTTCATTTTCTTCTCCGAAAACACGAACGTCTGGTCTCTAGGAGCGGACATCGACACCTATTGTGGCGCTGTCGTGTGATTTTTTATGTCCAAAAGATGCTTTGCTATTTCCTTGTAGGATTTCATCCTGACGATCAGAAATGCTTTGTACATCATTATCTTTCATCAACTCACCAAGAGTGATGTTATTTAAAAAGCCGCTAATGCGATCGCTTAGGTCATGCCATAACGTATGAGTTAAACAACGAGCACCACCTTGGCAGTCCCCTTTTCCATGACATTTGGTTGCATCAACTGATTCATCAACTGCAGCGATAACCATACCGACAGCAATATCAGATGCTTCTTCGCCTAAACGGTAACCACCGCCAGGACCACGTACACTGGTTACTAACCCTGCTTTGCGAAGACGCGAAAATAATTGTTCTAAGTAAGACAGCGATATTCCTTGGCGCTCTGAAATATCCGCTAATGGAACCGGTCCATTATGCGAGTGTAATGCAACATCTAACATTGCTGTTACCGCGTATCTTCCCTTTGAAGTCAACTTCATAACACTGCTACCTGCTTGAATATTTAAAGCAAGCTTCTCATAACCAACTAAAATGGTCAAGTATTTACCTGACTGTTTTAGTTGGTTATTAAACCATTAAGTTTAAGTGGTTATTTTTCAGTCTTTTCTAGTGTTTCTATCGTCTTTTCTACTGACGATAAAATACCGCGTAAAATATTCAACTCTTGCTGCTCTGGGCGAGCACGGGTGAATAAACGGCGTAATTTAGCCATCACTACACCTGGATGGTTTTTATTTATGAAGCGGGTTTGACGAGTGACTTTTTCGAGGTGCTCATAAAACATTTCAAGTTCTTGAGCGCGAGGATATTCTTCAACTTCCGTTTTACCCGTATACTTTTGAGAATCCAAATAAGCCATACGGACTTCATAACTTACTGTTTGTACAGCCATTGCTAAATTTAATGAGCTATATTCAGGATTTGCTGGAATATAGACATGGCAATGACACTTTTGTAATTCTTCATTAGTTAACCCTGTTCGCTCACGGCCAAAAAGAATAGCGACTGGATGCTGATTAGATTCAGCAACCACTTTGATGCCGTTCTCTCGTGGATCTAATTGTGGCCATTCAAGGGTACGAGAGCGTGCACTTGACCCAACAACAAAACCACAATCTGCAACCGCTTCATCTAATGTTTTTACAATTTTTGCGTTTTCGACAACATCAGCAGCACCTGCCGCCAATGCAATAGTGTGGCCGTCAATTTCACAGGCAGGATCAACTAATACCAAATTCGTCAATCCCATAACTTTCATTGCACGTGCAGCTGAACCGATATTACCTGGATGTGACGTACCAACAAGAACAACGCGAATTTTATCTAACATGATGAAGCAACATTCCAACAATTAACTAAAGCTGACAGATTTTAGCACAGCCATAATAAAAGTGGTGAAAACATGTGTTTTTGATAGCAGTAATTATCTATTGCTGCTATTCAATAATCAGATAACGATAATCAACACTATTTATTAGTAACTTATACGTATTACCTCGCAAAAGCGCACACTACAATCTGAACAATGTCGAAAAAATAACCACTTCCTTTTTTTTTTAGCTCTGTTATACTCGCCGCCGCTTTTTAGTTCTTTAACATCCGTTGGGAAGATCCTATGCATCCGATGCTTAATATTGCCATTCGCGCTGTGCGAAAGGCTGGTGACCATGTCATTAAATCTCTAGAAAAGCCTCAATCTATTGAGGTTGCTAATAAAGGTAATGATGTTGTTACCAATATCGATCATGAAGCTGAAGCTATCATCATCGAAACTATCCTTAAGGCTTACCCTGATCACTGCATCATTGCAGCTGAATCTGGTAACAAAGAAGGACGTGACAAAGAGTGTCAATGGATTATCGACCCAGTGGATGGCACCATGAACTTCGTTCGCGGTTACCCTCACTTTGCAGTATCAGTTGCACTACGTATGCGTGGTCGCACTGAAGTTGCTGCTGTTTACGATCCTGTACGTAACGAATTATTCACTGCAACTCGCGGTGCAGGTGCTCAGCTTAACAGCCAGCGTATCCGTTCATCACAACCTCGTGATCTAACAGGAACTGTTTTAGCAACGGGTCTTCCTTTTGCCGCTAAACAGCATGCAGAAAGCTACCTAAAAATCCAAAATGCATTATTTGCAGACTGTGATGACATGCGTCAATCAGGCTCTACTGCATTGGATCTTTGCTACTTAGCGGCTGGCCGTGTTGACGGTGTATTCAAGTTAGGCCAAAAGCCTTGGGAACTTGCTGCAGGCGAACTAATCGCTCGCGAATCTGGTGCTATCTGTGCTGACTTTACTGGTAACACTAACTACCTAACATCTGGCAACATTGTTGCTGGTAATGCGCGTGTAGTTAAGCCAATGCTTGCAAAAATCCGTGAATTCGGTAGTGACGCATTAGCAAAATAATCCACTGATTATCCAGTAAGATTACAAAACGCCCTGCTGTTATACAGCAGGGCGTTTTTTTATAACAATATTATAATTAAATAATGTCATAATTAAACAGCGTACATTGCAATCACTGTAAAGCACTATATACCAAGTAGATATGAAAAAGACATTATCACTGCATCAACTTTCTAAAACTGTCTATCCTGAGCAGCTAGAATAAAAATATAAAAAAAGGACCGCAAGCGGTCCTTTCTCATTCATAACTTATACCAACTGATTATGGTATTGCATCAAGCTCTTCACCTTCTTTTTCTACTGGCGTTGGCATTAAATGCTCACGGGTAATACCCAATTTAAGCGCTAATGCTGACGCAACGTAAATAGAAGAATAAGTACCAATCGTGATACCAATCAGAAGTGCTAATGCAAATCCATGGATCATTGATCCGCCTTGAGCAAATAGCGCAATGACAACAAACAAGGTTGTACCGGATGTAATTAAGGTACGGCTTAATGTTTGCGAAATTGAACAATTCATTATTTCAGCAGGACTTCCTTTACGCATTTTGCGGAAGTTTTCACGAATACGGTCAAATACAACAATAGTATCGTTAAGTGAGTAACCAACTACTGTTAGTAATGCCGCAACAATCGTTAGATCAACCTCTACTTGTAGCACAGAGAAAATACCAACAGTAATGATGATATCGTGTGCTAACGACAACACAGCACCTGCCGCTAAACGCCACTCAAAACGCAGTGATACGTAAAGTAAGATACACAACAAAGCGATTAAAATAGCCATGCCGCCGGCTTCTGCTAGTTCATCACCAACATTAGGACCGACAAACTCAATACGGCGCATTTCAACCGACTGTGCAGTACCGTCTTTTAGTGCATCAAGGATTTGGTTACCAAGTACTTCGCCTTTAACACCTTCTCGAGGCTGCAAACGCACCATCACATCACGCGCAGTACCGAAGTTTTGCACAACGGCATCACCAAAACCCGCTTTCTCTAATGATTCACGTATTAAGGGTAAATTAGCAGGCTCTTTGAAGCTAACTTCGATCAGCGTTCCGCCAGTAAAATCTAAGCCCCAATTTAGACCTTTGGTCGAGATAGTGGCAATCGATCCCATGATCATTATCAATGAAAAGATAAAGGCAAACTTTGACCAACGCATAAAGTCGACGACTTTGTTCGCATTCAATAACTCTCTCATCTCTGCGACTCCTTAAATCGACAACTTATCTACGCGTTTACCGCCATAGATCAAGTTAACAACGGCACGTGTACCAATAATTGCGGTGAACATCGACGTTAAAATACCAATCGATAATGTCACGGCAAAACCTTTAATTGCGCCCGTACCCACAGCAAACAAAATAATTGCTGTAATTAAGGTTGTGATGTTTGCATCTGCAATCGTGCTAAACGCATTTCCATAGCCTTGTTGAATTGCTTGTTGTGGACTACGTCCTTCACGAAGCTCTTCTCGAATACGTTCAAAAATAAGCACGTTGGCATCAACCGCCATACCGACAGTCAGTACGATACCAGCAATACCTGGTAAGGTCATGGTAGCCCCCGGGATCATCGACATAATGCCGATAATAAGCACTAAGTTCATTATCAATGCTAAGTTAGCAATCATGCCAAACCCACGGTAGTAAAGCAGCGTAAATAGCATTACCGCAACCATACCCCAGATACATGCTTGTACACCCATATCGATGTTTTGCTGACCCATTGATGGACCAATCGTACGCTCTTCAACTATCGATATTGGCGCAATCAATGCACCTGCTCGTAATAATAATGATAAGTTGTGTGCTTCAGCTTGAGAGTCGATACCTGTAATACGGAAGCTTCGGCCAAGTGCAGATTGAATCGTTGCTTGGTTTATAACTTCTTCGTGTTTAGTCAGGATAACTTTCCCTTCAGGCGTTCGCTTACCACTGTCTTTATATTCAGTGAAAACCGTTGCCATCAACTTACCGATATTATTTTTCGAGAAAGCTGTCATCTTGCTACCACCTTCGGTATCTAGCGAGATGTTAACTTGTGGACGACCATATTCATCCGCACTCGAACTTGAATCCGTAATATGAGAGCCCGCAAGAATGACACGTTTTTTTAGTACCGCAGGGCGGCCATCACGGGTCATTTTTACTTCACTGCCAGCCGGTACTCGTCCAGCCGCAGCCGCAGCTAAATCAGCATTATTATCAACTTCACGGAATTCAAGCGTTGCTGTCGCACCTAAAATTTCTTTTGCACGAGCCGTATCTTGAACCCCCGGTAGCTCTACCACTATACGGTTTGCGCCTTGGCGCTGTACTAATGGCTCAGCAACACCGAGTTCATTTACACGATTACGTAAAATGGTGATGTTTTGATCGACAGCATAATTACGGATTTCCTGTAAACGTTCTTCAGTAAACTTCGCCGTTAATACATAACGACCATTGATTTTACTGGTTGTGAACAGCATATCAGGATGCAATTTTTCTAACGCGAGTTCAGCTTGTTCCAATTGCGCTTCATCACGAAGACGAACTTGAACACTGTCTTTTGTTTTACTGATTGCACGGTAACGAATTTTTTCTTCACGAAGCTCAGTACGGAATGTTTCTTCTTGTTGACCAAGAAGTTTATCCATAGCCGCATCCATATCCACTTCCATTAAGAAATGAACACCACCACGTAAATCGAGACCCAATTTCATTGGTGATGCACCAATAGATTCAAGCCAAGAAGGAGTGGAAGCTGCAAGGTTTAGTGCGACAACATAATCATTACCTAACTCACTATTTAAGATATCGCGAGCACTGATTTGGGTATCAGTATCATTAAAGCGGACAAGCACTGAACCTTTTTCAAAAACAGCTGACTTGTATGGGATATTGTTCTTTTTTAAATCTTCGGTGACAGTATCCAAAGCACTCATATTAACCGAGGCGCCACGCGCCCCGGTAATTTGAATCGCTGGATCTTCACCGTATACGTTAGGAAGTGCATAAAGCAAACCAATGATAAGCGCAAACAACACCATCAGGTTCTTCCACAGGGGGTATCGGTTAAGCACTGCTATGATCCTTCAAAGCGAATGTTTTTATATTAAAGCGACTTCATTGTGCCTTTTGGTAAAACAGCCGTAATGAAATCTTTTTTAATTGTTACTTCCGTATTGTCGTTAAGTGCTAGAACAATGTAATCACTTTCAGCAGAAACTTTAGTAATACGGCCTAATAGACCACCGTTCGTCATTACTTCATCACCTTTGCCCATCGAGCTCATTAGCGCTTTGTGCTCTTTCACACGCTTAGCTTGTGGACGATAAATCATGAAGTAAAAAATAACAGCAAATAAACCAAGCATAATAAATAGCTGCATGCTTCCGCCCTGAGGGGCACCTTCTGCTGCTGCGTGTGCTTGTGAGATAAAGAAACTCATTTATAACGTCCTCGTTTTAAACATTTTGTAATGGTGGAACTTCACGGTCGCGACGCGCGTAGAACTCTTCTACAAACGCATCGAAACGATCTTCTTCAATTGATTTACGAATACTTGCCATTAGGCGTTGGTAGTAACGTAAATTATGAATTGTATTTAAGCGTGCACCTAAGATTTCATTACATTTATCTAGATGGTACAAATACGCTTTAGAGTAATTTTTACAAGTGTAACAGTCACAATGCGGATCTAAAGGCGTTGTGTCTGTTTTATGTTTCGCATTACGGATCTTGATCACACCACCAGTCACAAATAGGTGACCATTACGGGCATTACGTGTTGGCATTACGCAATCGAACATATCAATACCGCGACGAACACCTTCCACTAAATCTTCAGGTTTACCTACACCCATAAGGTAGCGAGGCTTATCTTCTGGCAGTTGTGGACACGTGTGCTCAAGAATACGGTGCATGTCTTCTTTAGGCTCACCGACCGCTAAACCGCCTACTGCATAACCGTCAAAACCAATTTTGGTTAGACCTTCAACAGAAACATCACGAAGATCTTCGTATACACCACCTTGAACAATACCAAACAGTGCATTTGGATTTTCTTGCTTATCAAAATGATTACGGCTGCGCTGTGCCCAACGTAGTGACATTTCCATCGACTTTTTCGCTTCGTCGTGTGTCGCTGGATATGGCGTACACTCGTCAAAAATCATTACGATATCAGAACCAAGATCTTTTTGAATTTCCATCGACTTTTCAGCGTCCATGAAAATCTTGTCACCATTAACAGGGTTACGGAAGTGAACCCCCTCTTCAGTGATTTTACGTAAAGAGCCAAGGCTAAATACTTGGAAACCGCCTGAATCGGTAAGGATCGGACCTTGCCATTGCATAAAGTCATGTAAATCACCATGTAACTTCATCACTTCTTGACCAGGACGTAACCATAGGTGGAACGTGTTACCCAGTAAGATTTGAGCACCCGTATCTTTAACTTCTTCAGGTGTCATACCTTTAACAGTACCGTAAGTACCTACTGGCATAAACGCAGGTGTTTCTACCGTACCACGTTCAAACTGCAAACGACCGCGACGAGCACGACCTTGCGTTTTATCTAATTCAAATTTCACAAAACCTCCAAAAGCCAGAGAAACAATCTGACGTATTTCCCATTACAGGACCTAGCCCCACAGGCAAACGCCTGATCAGCCACAAAAAACAATCACAATATATAGATATATGATTGCCGACTGCACCTTAACTCATCAAACCATATTGGCAATGACAACCTAAAGCGTAGCGGAAGAACGTAACGTTGTGGCTGGCTTAATATCATAGAATTTATACTATGCTACAGACACAACAAAGGCTGCAATTGTAACAAAAAGCAGCCTCAACCTTTTCTTGGTAAAAATGTATACCTATTAAGCCTTATACATCTTTACGAGTGATAAACATTGAATCGCCATAACTAAAGAAGCGGTATTTATTTGCTACTGCTTCATGATAGGCATTCATGGTGTTTTCATAACCCGCAAAAGCACTAACTAACATAATTAATGTTGATTCTGGTAAGTGGAAATTAGTAATCAACACATCCACGAGTTGGAACTGATAACCCGGGTAAATAAAGATCTCAGTATCACCAAAAAATGGCTTAAATTCAGTACCATTTTTTAGGGCATCTTGTGCGGCACTTTCTAATGAACGTACAGATGTTGTCCCCACAGCAATAATTCGTCCGCCATTTGCACGCGTCTCGTTAACAGCAGTAACAACCTCTTCAGGAACTTCCACATATTCAGAATGCATATGGTGATCATTGATATCATCAACACGCACAGGCTGGAACGTACCAGCACCGACATGCAGAGTGACAAAAGCAAAATTAACACCTTTTGCTTTTAGATCCGCCATTAGCTTATCGTCAAAGTGTAAGCCTGCTGTTGGTGCAGCTACCGCACCAGGCTTGGCATTATATACTGTTTGGTAGCGCTCTTTATCAGCATCTTCATCTGGGCGATCAATATAAGGAGGCAACGGCATATGACCCACTGCATCTAAGATCTCCAGCACTGTTTTATCGCTATTAAAACGAATTTCAAACAATGCATCATGACGGGCAACCATTTCAGCTGAAAACTCACCATTTTCACCCAATAATAATTCATTACCTGGTTTCGGCGGCTTAGAGGCACGAACATGCGCTAAAATAGATTTGTCATCAAGCATACGCTCAACTAAAACTTCAATTTTACCACCTGAAGCTTTATGTCCAAACATACGCGCAGGGATCACACGAGTATTATTAAATACAAGTAAATCACCAGCTTGTACAAGATCTAGCACATCTTTAAAACCTTTATGTGCCAATTCACCCGTATTGCCCGTCATTTGTAATAAACGACTCGCGGTACGTTCAGGTTGAGGATAACGAGCAATCAGCTCATCTGGTAAGTCAAAATCAAAATCTGAAACTTGCATTGTATTACGCCCTAAATCACAGCAAGCGGGCATTATATACTTAACTTCCCTTAAGATGCGAAACCCAACTGTAATTTAGATCTCGTAATATGAGAATTTCTTTCATATCGTCTGATATCAGACACTCATCCCACCAAGGAATAAAGACCACAAATATTATATTGAAATATTTGATATTCATCATGCGTGCAAACAACGTATTCCGATATATTGAAAAAAGATCAGCGAATAGAACCACCGTTCGCGATTTTTTGCAGTATTGCATGGAGGTTTATATGTTTACCGTTGCCGATATGATGACACCCCAACCGCGTACTTTGTCACGTAATGATACGTTGCTTGATGCGAAAGAAATGATGGATACTTTATCTATTCGCCATATACCGATCACCAACCACAACAATGAACTTATCGGGTTAGTAAGCCAGCGCGATATTTTGTCAGCCCAAGATTCCAATCTAAAATCAATTATTGAAAATCCACTGTCTTCCCCACTTGATGTTTTAATTGAACAAGGCATGAAAACAAAAATAATGAGTGTGGATTATCGTGCAGGATTAAAAGAAGCAGCACTTTATATGCAAAAGCATAAAATAGGTTGCTTACCCGTACTAAAAAATAAAAAATTAGTGGGTATTATTATAGATAGTGATTTTGTATCAATTGCAATTTCACTGCTAGAAATGCAAGAAGAAGTCGATCCTATTGAGCCTGATTTAGATACCCTTGATATTCTTGATTAATAAAAAAGGGGAGCATCACTGCTCCCCGATGATAACGTAATTAACAAGTACTGGTATTATATGCGGCTTAATACATGAGTACTGTTGATAACAACACTGCTAGGATAGTCACTACTATAAACACGTTATCTTAAAACTGTTTTTAGGTTTACTTAAATTGCTCTTCTTCTGTAGACCCCGTCAATGCGGTCACTGAAGAATTCCCCCCTTGAATCGTATTGGTCATGGTATCAAAGTACCCTGTTCCCACTTCTTGCTGGTGAGCAACAAAGGTATAACCTTTATCGGCTGCTTCAAATTCAGGGCGCTGAACTTTTTCAACGTAATGGCGCATACCTTCACCTTGCGCATAAGCATGGGCTAATTCAAACATGTTGAACCACATATTATGAATACCCGCTAATGTAATGAACTGGTATTTATAGCCCATGTCGGAAAGTTCTTGCTGGAATTTAGCAATGGTTTCAGCATCAAGGTTTTTCTCCCAGTTAAAAGAAGGTGAACAGTTATAAGCCAGGAGTTGATCTGGGTATTGTTCATGAATGGCTTCTGCAAACTTACGTGCTTCTTCTAAGCATGGTGTTGCTGTTTCACACCAAATTAAATCAGCGTAAGGCGCATACGCTAAGCCACGAGCAATGGCCTGATCAATCCCTGCACGAACACGATAAAAACCTTCTGCGCTACGCTCTCCAATAATGAAATCTTTATCATACGGATCGCAATCGGACGTTAATAAATCTGCTGCATTGGCATCGGTACGAGCAATCACTAAAGTCGTGGTTCCCGCCACGTCAGCCGCAAGACGAGCTGCAACTAACTTTTGTACCGCTTCTTGTGTCGGTACTAATACCTTGCCGCCCATATGACCACATTTTTTTACCGATGCTAATTGGTCTTCAAAGTGAACACCAGCCGCCCCTGCTTCAATCATGCTACGCATTAATTCATACGCATTTAATACGCCACCAAATCCGGCTTCTGCATCAGCAACAATAGGTAAAAAGTAATCAACGCCATCTTCAGGGTTACCACCATTCGCCCACTGAATTTGATCTGCGCGACGGAATGAATTATTGATACGTTTAACAACCGCAGGTACTGAATCGACAGGATAGAGAGATTGATCAGGATACATGGTCGACGCAGTATTATTATCAGCCGCAACCTGCCAACCTGATAAATAAATCGCTTCAATCCCGGCTTTTGCTTGTTGTACTGCCTGACCGCCAGTTAAAGCGCCAAGACAATTTACATAGCCTTTTTTGGCATCACCATTCACTAATTGCCATAATTTATCTGCGCCACGCTGGGCAATCGTATTTGCAGGTGCAAATGAGCCGCGCAGGTTAATGACTTCTTCCGCAGTATAGGTACGTTTAACATGTTTCCAACGTGGGTTTTCTACCCAGTCTTTTTCAATTGCTTCGATTTGCTGTTGGCGTGTTAATGTCATAATGGTTATCCCTCGTCTCTGTCCGCATTAATCCGTTGGTATGATGGTCAATTGATATTACGTTCTAAGGTGGTTCTATTACTGCTTACCCTCAACTACCGCGGATCCTCAGTTTTACTCAAACGCGACTGCGTTTAATTCAAATATTCATAGCCATGAAGGATTAAGAAATTATCTAACTCTTCACTTATCGTTAGTTTTGCCATTAATGCTGCAGCTTCATCAAATCGCCCTTGCTTAAAGCGCTCATCACCGAGCTCAGCTTCTACAACTCGCATTTCTTCTATTAGCATTTGCTCAAATAAAGCTTTAGTTACGACTTTACCGTTTGATAATGCTTTACCATGTTTAATCCATTGCCATATTGAAGCTCGCGATATTTCAGCTGTTGCTGCATCTTCCATTAAGCCATAGATAGGTACACAGCCATTGCCGGAGATCCAAGCTTCAATATATTGCACCGCAACACGAATGTTATGACGCATCCCCTCTTCTGTACGCTCACCATCACACGGCGCTAATAACTCATCAGCAGTAATGGGTGCATCGCCGTCTCGGGTAATATCTAATTGATTTTTACGATCACCCAGTACCTGATCAAAGACTCCACAAGCGGTGTCAGCCAAACCTGGATGTGCAACCCATGTACCGTCATGACCATTACTCGCTTCCAGTGCTTTATCTGTTTGAATTTTATTAAGCACCCATGCTTGACGCTCTGCTTCTTTAGATGGAATAAAAGCGGCCATGCCTCCCATCGCAAATGCGCCACGACGGTGGCAGGTTTTCACCAGCAAACGTGAATAAGCATTAAGGAACGGTTTTTCCATGGTTACAACTTGGCGATCAGGCAAAATACGATCGGGATACTGGCGAAGGGTTTTAATGTAGCTAAAGATATAATCCCAACGACCGCAATTAAGCCCAACAATATGTTCTTTCAAACTAAAAAGGATTTCATCCATTTCAAACACGGCAGGTAAAGTTTCAATAAGTACCGTTGCTTTAATTGTTCCGCGCATTAAACCGAACTCATCTTCGGTGTAGCTAAACACATCACTCCACCATGCGGCTTCACGATAAGCCTGTAGTTTTGGTAGGTAGAAATAAGGACCACTGCCTTTGGCTAGTAATGCTTTTTGATTCAGGAAAAAGTATAAGGCAAAGTCTAATAGCGCCCCAGGAATGGGCTTTCCATTCCATAGCACATGTTTTTCAGGAAGGTGTAGCCCTCTCACACGGCAAATTAATACTGCAGGATCCTCAGCAAGTTGATAATGTTTACCAGTGTTGGGATTGGTATAGCTAATCGTACCATTCACCGCATCCCGCAGATTACGCTGACCTTCAATAACTTCATTCCATGCCGGCGCGAAGGAATCCTCAAAGTCAGCCATAAACACTTTCACATTGGCGTTAAGTGCATTAATAACCATTTTACGATCCACAGGGCCTGTTATTTCAACTCGTCGGTCTTGCAAATCTGCTGGAATATTCTGAATCTTCCACTCTGCTTGTCGAATAGACTCTGTTTCAGGGTTGAAGTCAGGTAATTGCCCTTTATCTATCAGGCATTGACGACGTTCTCTATCTTCTAGCAACAATGGAACACGTTCAGCAAAACGATCCACTAAACGTTCTAAGAAAAGCAACGCGTCATCAGTTAGGATTTCACGCTGAGTTTCTGTTAACGGTTGCTGTAATGATAATTTCATTTGGTAATTAGATTGAACCGCAGTATCTGCCATAACGCCCCATCCTTGTAACTTAATCACTACTTTTATCAATAAGCCTCAAGAGCTTTTTAATGTTATTTACTTCTTAACTTTCCCTTTACGTTGCCGCAACATATAACAAAAAGCAAATTTCACCTTTTCCAACCAAAATCACAATAAAACAACAAAACCCTTCAAAAACAAAAAGTTAAAAAAATTAGAGTAAAAAGTCAAAACACTGAATTAAAACAAAAGTCAGTAAATAACTCGGAATCAACAACTTGTTTTAATAATGATATTTTTTGTATGTAGTTACGTAATTTTATTACACAACGAGGAAGTTAGAATTTATTGATAATATTTGTTTTAAACAAAAATAATTTTATCAAGGGAAGGTAATTATCTGATTTAATATATTTTAAAAGTAATTATTAAGACTGTAGTTAAACAAAGGAGGAATATACTGATAAATATCACTATTCTTTGTTTGTGACGCAAAACAAAATAATCCATCAAAACAGCAACTTAAACCCATCACAACAAAAAGATTAAAATGCCGTTTAATTGAGAGTTTTCAATATTTTAATCCAAATTAATGATTTTTTATTATGACGACAAAGTTAAATAAAAAAAGCCTGAAAAATACCACTTATTATCATTTCAAATAATAACGGCACCCATTCAGACTTCTCTAATATAGTGATAATTTACTTATAATAAGGTTTCAACGAGAGAGGCAAGCTTTTCAAAGGTATTAACCCTACTAGACGTTGGTCGCCAAACTAATCCTATTTCACGAAATGCCGCTTGGCCTGGTGGCTCAATCACCACCAGATTCTGGTTATCTAAGATACCGTGCTCAATTGCCATTTGGGGAATAAATGTCGTTCCTAATCCATTGGCTACCATCTGAACCAAGGTATGCAAGCTAGTTGCAGTGAATGGATTAATTTTTTCTTTCGTTGTTAGCTTACACGCAGAAACAGCATGCTCAGTTAAACAATGCTCTTTTTCTAGTAAGAAGACGGATTCATCAGGTAAATCTGCATAACGTAACGGTACAGAGACACGTTCAGCTTGGTTTTTACTGATCACCATTTTAAATGCATCACGCCCAACCACTTTACTGTGCATACCGTTAATCTCAATCGGTAGTGCAAGGATCAGAACATCCATTTCACCATTGCGTAGAGCTGTAAGTAAATTCGTGGTCGTATCTTCTCGTAAGAGTAAGTTAAGGTTGGGATAGCGTCGATTAACCTCCTGCACCAAATCACACAATAGAAAAGGCGCTATCGTTGGAATACATCCCACACGAAGAGGACCTTCCATACCATCACCGGCAGAATGGGACAATTCAATTAAATCTTGGCTGCGTGCCAGTAACTCACGGGAACGCACCACAACCTCATCCCCCATACTGGTAAAAACAAGGGATTTATTATCACGCTCAATAAGTTGGCAACTCAATAAATCTTCTAAATTCTGGATCCCCGAACTAAGTGTCGACTGGCTCACAAAACACTTTTTTGCCGCTTCGCCAAAGTGCCGGGTTTCCGATAGAGTAACTAGGTAATGCAATTGTTTTAACGAGGGAAACTTATTCATCGTATTTTTCGATTACTTCAATCTGTTTATTCCGCTTTTTTCAATTTAACAGTTTGGCTATAGTTTGTCTCGTCCAAGTATGGAGCTAACCACCGAAGGTTAGCAAAACCCAATATTTCAGGAGCACCAAAATGGTACTAGTAGGTCGTCAAGCACCAGATTTTACTGCTGCAGCTGTTCTAGGTAACGGCGAAATCGTTGATAACTTCAACTTTGCAGAGTTCACTAAAGGTAAAAAAGCGGTAGTTTTCTTCTATCCACTAGACTTCACATTCGTATGTCCATCTGAGCTGATCGCTTTTGACAAGCGTTTCGAAGATTTCCAAGCGAAAGGTGTTGAAGTAATTGGTGTTTCTATCGATTCTCAATTCTCTCACAATGCATGGCGTAACACTGCTGTTGAAGACGGCGGTATCGGTCAAGTTAAGTACCCACTAGTTGCTGACGTTAAGCATGAAATTTGTAAAGCTTACGACGTTGAGCACCCAGAAGCAGGCGTTGCTTTCCGTGGTTCTTTCCTAATCGACGAAGATGGCCTTGTACGTCACCAAGTGGTTAACGATCTACCTCTAGGCCGTAACATCGACGAAATGCTACGTATGGTTGACGCATTAAACTTCCACCAAAAACACGGTGAAGTATGTCCAGCACAGTGGGAAGAAGGTAAAGCAGGTATGGACGCATCACCAAAAGGTGTAGCAGACTACCTATCTGAGCACACTGCAGACCTAGGTAAGAAATAATTATCTAATAACACCATGCTCACGGTGTTATTTCTGACAATCAGCTAAACATAAAGCTACAGTCAGCTCAAAGATAAGAAATATAATGAGGCCTGGATTATACCAGGCCCTTTTTTTATCTGTAATTTACAACCAATCGCACATTATATCCCGTCTTTGTTCGCTCCTACCTTGCCAATCCTCTACACTGCAATACACGCTTTTTATTTCATTAAAAATTATGTCTATTCAACTTGAAGTTTGTATCGATAATCTTGAATCACTCCACTATGCCCAACAAGGTGGCGCAACACGTATCGAGTTGTGTTCCTCTCTCGCACTAGGCGGGTTAACGCCAAGTGCTGGTTTTATGCACTTAGCCGCAAAACAAGCACACATTCCGGTTTACGCCATGATCAGACCACGCCAAGGTGACTTTTTATTTAGTGGTGACGATATTGAGATCATGCTTGCCGACATTCATGCAGCCCATCAAGCAGGATTACAAGGAATCGTCATTGGCGCACTCACAGAACAAAGCCTTATCGATAGCACAACCGTTGCGAGCTTAATAAAACAAGCGAAAGGCTTAGGGGTGACTTTTCATCGAGCCATCGATCAATGTGTCGATCCTTTTGCAGCATTAGATACCATTATGAGCTGCGGCTGCGAGCGCGTACTGACATCTGGGCTTGAAGCTACCGCACCTGAAGGCGCCGCTATGATCAAAAAAATGGTTCGCTATTGTGGTGATAGGCTCAGTATTATGGCAGGTGCTGGCGTCACACCAGATAATGTTCAAACCTTAGTTGCTGAGACGGGAATAAAAGAAGTGCATCTTTCTGGTAAAACAACGCGCCCCAGTAAAATATTAAATCACACTTCTAGTGCACATATGGGCAACGCCATCTTTGATGATTTTCAAATCCCAGTGACAAGTATTGATACGATCAAAAGTGTCAAATCTAAGCTGAGAAGAGAATAAGCCGGTAAATGAACACAACTAAAAAGAGCGCTAAGTTTCTAAATCAAGCTCAGCGCCCTTATTACAGATTCATGTATCCCGAGTATTATAGGAAGTTAGTAATATCTTCTGGGTTAGTGTGGCGAATATCTTTACCTTGCACGAAATAGATAATGTATTCACAAATATTTTGGCAACGATCCCCCACACGTTCAATAGAGCGCGCCGCCCACATCACCTTCATCACACTAGGAATAGAATCGGGATCCTCTTTCATGTAAGTCATCAGTTGACGAATAATTGCTTCATATTCTCGATCAATTCGATCATCCGTTTGATAAACATCAATCGCGGCTTTAACATCCATACGGGCGAAAGCATCTAGCACTTCATGTAGCATGCGTACTGCATTTTGACCTAAAGATTCTAACGATGCTAACAAGTTATATTGCTTATTAGTAAAATTCCCTAGTGCGACTTTAGCAATACTTTCCGCCACGTCACCAATACGTTCTAAATCGGTAATGGTTTTTATAATTGCGATAACAAGACGTAAGTCACTGGCTGTCGGTTGGCGTTTAGCAATAATACGCGTACACGCCTCATCGATTGCGACTTCCATTGCATTAACTTTGCGATCATCTTGGATCACGCGTTTCGCCAAATCTTCTTCTTGTTTATGCAGTGCTTTTAAGGCATCTGCCAACTGCTGTTCAACTAAGCCGCCCATCGCTAAAACATGGGTACGAATACTTTCTAATTCATGATTGAACTGACCAGAAATATGTCGACCAAGGCTAATGTTATTTAACATGATGGTGTGTCCTTAACCATAACGTCCTGTAATATAATCTTCAGTACGTTTTTCTCTTGGGGTGGTGAAAATATCATTGGTGCTCGAGTATTCCACCAGCTCTCCCATATAGATAAAAGCTGTTTGATCTGACACCCGTGCTGCTTGCTGCATGTTATGTGTCACGATAATCACGGTATATTTGGTTTTTAGATCATTGATCAACTCTTCAATCGTTAAGGTTGATATTGGATCCAGCGCTGATGTTGGCTCATCAAGTAGTAATATCTCAGGTTCAATAGCAATCGCACGCGCAATCACTAAACGCTGCTGTTGGCCTCCTGATAAACCAAACGCATTTTCATGCAACCTGTCTTTTACTTCATCCCATAACGCTGCCGAACGCAATGAACTTTCAACCGCATCATCTAAAATACGTCGATCACTGATCCCTTGTAGACGTAAACCATAAACCACATTTTCATATATGGATTTAGGAAAAGGATTCGGGCGTTGAAACACCATTCCTACACGACGACGTAATGACGCAACATCCACTTTTGTATCGTAGATATTTTGTCCATGTAGCATAATTTTACCATCGACATGGCAGCCTTCAATCAAATCGTTCATTCGGTTAATACAACTTAATAACGTTGATTTACCACAACCTGAAGGGCCGATAAATGCAGTAACCTGACCTTTAGGAATACGCATATTGATATTATACAAAGCTTGCGTTTTACCATAGTGTAGGTTCAAACCTTCAATCGATAATGCCGTTTGCTCATCGGGTAACGAAGAGAGATCGACGGGTTCAAATAAACCTATTGATGGTGAAGCAGAATACATAATGTTCTCTCTGTTTATAATCGACTATTCATCGCACTACGTTTGCTCACAATTCTAATGAGCGAAATTTTTCACGCAGATGATTACGGATCCCAATTGCGGTTAAATTCAAACTTACAATCACCGTCACTAATAAAAATGACGTCGCATAAACCAAGGGCCTTGCCGCTTCAACATTCGGGCTTTGGAACGCAACATCATAAATATGATACCCCAAATGCATAAACTTACGATCAAGGTGAACAAAAGGAAAATGAACATCAACGGGTAATGTTGGTGCCATTTTTACGACCCCAACTAACATCAACGGCGCCACTTCACCCGCCGCCCTTGCGACCGCTAAAATCAACCCCGTCATAATGGCAGGGCTTGCCATAGGAAGCACGATACGCCATAAGGTTTCCGCTTGAGTTGCACCTAGTGCCAAAGAGCCATTTCGCACTGAACTCGGTATTCGCGATAAACCTTCTTCTGTTGAAACAATAACAACCGGTAATGTCATGATCGCCAATGTTAATGCCGACCATAAAATCCCAGGGGTGCCAAATGTGGGTGTTGGCAATTGAGCAGAGAAAAAGACATCATCAATTGTCCCCCCTACCATGTACACAAAAAAGCCTAACCCAAACACCCCATAAACAATAGACGGTACACCCGCAAGGTTAATCACCGCAATACGTATGATCCTTGTAAAGTTATTATTCCCTGCATATTCATGAAGATAAATTGCTGCTAATACGCCTAATGGCGTCACCATGACACTCATTAGCAACACCATAAATACTGTACCAAAGATTGCCGGAAATACACCGCCTTCGGTATTAGCTTCACGGGGCGCTTCGGTTAAAAATTTATAAACCTGTTTCCCCCAATGCTGAAACTTTTCAATGAAGGTTAATTTATTGGGATACCACATATCTAGTACTTGAGACATCGATAAGGTGATCGTTTTACCTTGGCTATCTCGAAGTAATAAACTGGCACTATCTAGTTGAGACTGTAATGAAAACAAACGATTTTCAATGTTTTTATAAATCGTTTTATAGTTCAGTTCCTCACGTTCAATCCGTGCTTTTTCGTCAGACGTTAATTTATCTTTTAAAGCTAATTGACGCTTTTCTAAACGTAGCTTTTCTAAATGCCAATTCGTATCTGCAATTTCGATCTGTTGTAGTTTCTTTAATTCAGTTCTAATTGCAGAAGCTTCACTTAACGCGATAGGTAAATAGTCCATGCTATTACGCACACCATTTGCCATGATTGCGATAGGATAGCCATAAAACTTACCATTCGTTTCTCGATCGACAACAGCAATGTTTTTCGCTATTTCTTGATGTTTTATTTGGCTTTTTAATACCGTAAAAAAGTCGGTGCCCACTCGTTCACGATTACCAATTTTGATGAGATAACGCATCTCAACCGGACCAGGCATATGAGAAACATCAACCCCAGCTTCACGCAACTGCTGCAACGGGATCGCTTTACTGTCATACAACTCACCAATCACGGTTTGGTGTTTACCTGCAATATCAATATCGAATTGATAAACAGGTGAAGGCCAAAAGTAGCTTAAGCCTTTATAACCAATAAGTAATAATAATCCTAAAACAGCAACAAGGCTTAGGCTAACCGCACCCGCAGTTACCCAAATCCAAGGAGAGCCAGATTTAAACCATTTAATCATGATCACCTCCCTCTCTTATAGTGAACTGTATTTTTCACGTAAACGTTGCCTCACAACCTCAGCGATTGTATTGAATACAAAGGTAAAGACGAACAATACAAACGCCGCTAAAAACAATACGCGATAATGCGAACTTGCCACTTCCGATTCAGGCATTTCAATCGCAATGGTTGCAGCCAATGTTCTTAAGCCCTGTAATAAATTCCAATCCATAACAGGGGTATTCCCCGTCGCCATCAATACAATCATCGTTTCTCCAACAGCTCGACCTAGCCCCATCATTACCGCCGAGAAAATACCTGGGCTTGCTGTTAGCAAAACCACTTTGGTTAAGGTTTGCCATTGCGTCGCACCCAATGCCAAAGAACCTTTCGTTAAATGGCTAGGGACAGAGAACACTGCATCTTCTGCAATCGTGAAAATAGTGGGGATCACCGCAAACCCCATTGCGATACCAACAATTAACGCATTACGTTGATCGTAACCAATACCATAATGATGAGATAAATAACTTTGTAAATCGCTGCCAAATAGCCACTGAGACAACCAAGGACTAACAGCAAAACAGCCATAACCTATCAAGACGATCATCGGGATCAAAATAGCGATGTGAAAACCATGAGGGATACGTGAACGCCATTGCCCAGGTAACATTGACCAAATCAAACCAATTACAATCATGCTTATCGGTAATGTAATAAAGCTTAATGCAACCCCAGTCAGATTCTGATCAACGATAGGTGCAAGCCAAATTCCAGCTAAAAAACCTAAGATCACCGTCGGTAAAGCTTCCATTAATTCAATCGTTGGCTTGATTAATCGACGCACTTTAGAGGACATAAAGTAAGCGGTATAAATCGCCCCCGCCAGTGCCAACGGTATCGCAAATAACATCGAAAAAAACGCAGCTTTCAATGTGCCAAAAATAATCGGCACCAAGCTTAATTTGGGTTCAAACTCGTCACTTGCTGACGTTGATTGCCAAACATAATCAGGCTCAGGATATCCCTCGTACCACACTTCTTGCCACAGTGATGAAATACCAATATCCGGATGGGAATTATTCACTTTATAGGTTTGCCACTTACCATTATCTAGCGTGAGCAACATATTCGCTTTTGGTGATATAGCGATATCTTGAGGGACAGTCTCAAATACCTGATCTTGATAAATCACATCACGCTCAGAGGTATAATAAGCCGATACTCGACCATCTTGTTGAATAACAAAAAAGCCTTTGCGGTAATACTCAGGGACGATTTTCACAATAGGGCTAGAAGAAAAAAGGAAATCTCGCACCTTCACTAATTGACGTTTCCCCTCTTTGACCACTTCAAACCATTGGGTGATCGTATTATTAGAGTTTGTTACTAATAAGGAATTCGCCCCTGATAATAAATTAATCCGCTCAGGCGTTACTGTTTTATCATTAGAGAGTTTCGTTGTTTGTCTCAATACCGCGTGCTGATGTTGAAGAGAATAAGTAAAGAGTGTTTTACCACTTAAAACATAAAGTGTTTTACCGTCAGGCGTTAATACAAGCTGCTCAACACTCGCAGGTACATCATCAATATTAAATTGAAATTGGTGCCATGTTTTATCATCTGCTGCGCTCATTTCTGAATGAGAGAACCTAACCACAGAGAGTTTATCTTGGTTAGTATAAGCGGCTAAAATAATAGTGTTATCACGCCCTGATATGGCTAATTTATCAATAATATCTTGTTTGGCAACGATAGATAATGACGCTTTTCCAACAGGGTAATCAATAACCGGAAATAGCTGCTTTTTGTTTTGATCAAACGTGAAATTAAAATCAGCTTTCACTATTTTTACTTGGCCACCCGCCAATGCATAGGCGACCAATCCATCCCGCGGCAAACTGGTTGCAACGGCAGTAGGATCATTAACAAGTGTCTGTTGTTTAATCACCTGTCCTGATGCTGGCGGTGGTGATAGTCGGATAAAATCTACCTGACCTTCCGTGGTAAAACGATAAGCTAAGGTATTACTATCATCAATGCCTACTCGCGCAGTGTGCCCCGGCAAGGTTAATGAGAACTGGGAGGTTGGTTTAACCGAAACAGAAGAGAAAATAGGAACAATAACGTAGAGTAAATAGAAAAAAATCAGTACCAAGGTTACAAGTACAAAAATACCGCCAGCCGTCACACCTAAACGCGCTAACTTATCTTTCATTCGACGAAGATGATTTTCTCCCATTAAAAACGAACTGGCGTGTGCCATTATTACCTCAAACCTATTTATACGGACTAAAGTGTATTTCTATTACATGACACTTTTATTACAGGTGATATTACTCAAAATCACATAGTGCACAAATTTATAAATCAGAACTGAAAGAGAATGTCATTAACAATCAATAAATCATGACAACTTACGCATTTACTCATTTATGTCCATTCCAACCATAGACAGCATAAATGGTTATTAGGATAATTATTGATAAGTATCAATAAGTTTGTTGCTAATTGTCACGGCATCAACAACCATTACAAATAAGGAGAGCTGTAATGAAACAACTCATAATTACTGTTATAGGTAAAGATAAAACGGGACTGGTAGAGCAACTTTCAGACACGGTATATAACAACCATGCGAATTGGCTAAAAAGTTCATTAACTCAGCTAAGTGGCCAATTTGCAGGGATTGTTCAAGTTGAAGTTTCCCCTCAACACATTCAACAACTTAGCGATGCATTATCGCAAATTTCGGGGTTGCAGATCCACATTGTAGAAGCACAAATCAAAGCTTCCTCACAACAGCAAATGCAGAAATTAACCGTTACAGGTAATGATCGGTTAGGGATTGTTAAAGACGTCACTACCCATCTGCATCAACTAGGCATAAACATCTACAAGCTCAAAACGAAAACGGAAAGCGCACCTAACTGGGGATACCCGATTTTTACCGCGCAATTTCAACTCGAGCTGCCAACCGATCTCAGCATGGATACCGTACAAGAACAATTAGAATTATTAGCCGATGATTTAACCATAGATATTGAACAATAATTTAAATATCTGGCTGATAAAACAATCACTCAAATTTACATCTCACTGTAACGCTAATACCTTATATTTGCCACAAACAGCTTAGTTTTATAATGCAAAGTAACAAGGACGAACACCGCGCATGACTACCGAAAATCTATATATTGAAAAAGAGCTAAGTTGGCTCTCTTTTAACGAACGAGTATTACAAGAAGCAGCAGACAAGTCTGTTCCTCTCATTGAACGAGTACGATTTCTCGGTATTTTTTCCAGCAATACAGATGAGTTCTACAAAGTCCGCTTTGCTGATGTGAAGCGCCAAATTTTAATTCACGAAGCACAAGGTGGCAGTGATCAAGCCAAAAAATTATTGAGCAAGATCCAAAGTCGAGTACTAAAGCTAAATCAAGATTTTGATACGCTATACAATGAAATATTGTTAGAAATGGCGCGTCGTCATATCTTTTTAGTTAATGAATTACAGTTAGAAGACAGCCAGAAAGCATGGTTGAAACATTATTTCCAACACACCATTTTGCCCCATGTTACCCCGATTTTACTTACTGACGATGTCGACATACTGCAAGTCCTCAAGGATGAATACTCCTATCTTGCTGTCGCTATGACCAAAAACCATGAAACCCATTATGCGTTAATAGAGATCCCAACTGATCAACTGCCCCGTTTTGTTCAATTACCCAAAACCAAAGGGAAACGTCATAAAACCCTTATCTTGCTTGATAATATTATTCGACTTTGTATCGATGATTTATTCAACGGCTTTTTTGAATATGACGAACTTGCCGTATTTGCGATGAAAATGACCCGCGATGCAGAATACGATCTCAGCCAAGAAGTTGAACACAGCTTGCTAGAACAAATGTCAGAAGGGTTAAATCAACGCCTAACTGCGATGCCTGTACGTTTTGTATATCAACGTGATATGCCGGGTGATATGATCAATGTGTTATGCGATAAACTCCAAGTATCAAGCTATGACAGTGTGATCCCCGGTGGCCGTTATCACAATTTTAAAGACTTTATTGGTTTCCCTAATGTCGGTAGAAGCTATTTAGAGAACAAAGATCTTCCGCCAATTAAAAGCTATCAATTTACATCGGCTCGTAATGCCTTTGATGCCATCAAAGCGCAAGATATTTTATTGTATTACCCATACCACACCTTTAGTCATATAACTGAGTTGGTACGACAAGCCTCTTACGATCCCAAAGTCCGTAGCATTAAAATCAATATTTATCGTGTTGCTAAAAACTCACGCATTATTGAATCAATGATTGATGCTGCCAACAACGGTAAGAGTGTAACTGTCGTTGTCGAACTGCAAGCACGCTTTGATGAAGAAGCCAATATTGAATGGGCAAGGCGTCTCACTGAGGCTGGAGTAAACGTTATTTTTGGTGTGCCAGGGTTAAAAATCCACTCCAAACTTTGCCTAATCACCCGTAAAGAATCAGGCGAGCTGGTTCGATATGCGCATATCGGTACGGGTAACTTTAATGAAAAAACCGCTCGAATTTATACCGACTTTTCACTCCTAACCTGTGAAAAAGCCATTACCGATGAAGTAAAACAAGTCTTTGCTTATATCGCAAACCCATATCGCCCCGTTAAATTTAACCATTTAATCGTATCCCCGCGTAACTCTCGCTCTCGATTGTATGAACTCATTGATAGAGAAATAGCTCATGCTAAGCAAAAGTTACCATCAGGTATTACACTTAAGGTCAATAACCTCGTCGATAGAGGTTTGATTAATATGCTATATCAAGCCAGTAATAGCGGCGTGAAAATCAAATTAATTGTTCGAGGTATGTGTTCATTAATTCCCGGGATTAAGGGGATCAGCGACAACATTACCGCGATCAGTATTATCGACAGATTTCTAGAGCATCCTCGCGTCGCGGTATTTGAAAATAATGGTGATACTGAGGTTTATATTTCATCAGCTGATTGGATGAGCCGGAATATTGATAATCGTATTGAAGTCGGGTGCCCTATTAATTCACCGGTGTTAAAACAACGTATTATCGATATTCTTAATATCCAACTTTGCGATACTGTCAAAGCACGTATTATCGATGAAGGCATGCATAACCATTATGTACCGCGTGGTAATAGACGAAAAATTCGCTCACAAACGGCAATTTATGATTATCTGAAACACAGCGAGAAAAAACTGAAAAAGCACGCTGAAAAAACAGAGAAATAAAATGACAAAAACTAATTCTTCGCCACAACCTCGCGAAATAGCAGCTATCGATATCGGTTCAAATAGCTTTCATATGGTTGTGGCTCGCATTGTTGGTCAAAGCCTTCAAATTGTCAGCCGTCATAAACAAAGAGTCCACCTTGCATCTGGGCTTGATAAACATTTAAACCTTGATCAAGCCGCCATGAATCGCGGCTTAAGCTGCCTTGCAATGTTTGCCGAAAGACTGCAAGGCTTTAAACCTGAAAATGTCCGTATCGCGGCAACGTACACATTACGTCAGGCGCAAAATGCCCATATTTTTCTCCAACGAGCTGAGCGTATTTTACCCTTCCCCATCGAGATCATTCCCGGAACAGAAGAAGCCCGCTTAATTTATCTTGGCGTTGCACATACCCAACCCGATAAAGGTAAAAAACTGGTGATCGATATCGGTGGCGGCAGCACTGAATTAGTCATTGGTGAAGAATTTGATACCCATATTTTATATAGCAAGCATATGGGGTGTGTAAGCTACAACAAACTCTTTTTTTCTAATGGAAAACTCAGCCGTAAAAATATTGCGGCGGCCCAACTTGCAGCACGCCAGAAGCTTGAAAGTATCGCCAGTAAATATACCGATATTGGATGGGATAAAACCTTAGGTTCGTCTGGCACCATTAAAGCTATCCGTGAAGTATTAATCGCTCAAGGTCATAGCGATGGCGTGATCACATCATCTCGTTTAAACCGATTACTTGATCAAATTAGCACCTTTAAACATCAAGATGATCTCGAACTTCCGGGCTTAACCGATGAGAGAAAGCCTGTTTTTGCCGCTGGAGTAGCGATCTTAAGTGCTGTGTTTGAAGCGCTTGATATTGATGATATGCATTTTTCCAGTGGCGCATTACGCGAGGGGTTACTGTATGAAATGGAGCAACGATTCCGTCACAGTGATATCCGTATTCGTACTGCTGATGCAATGGCAAAACAATACAATATCGACACCACACAAGCGAAACGTGTTCAAACAACTGCGATTGATATTTACGATCAAATAGATACTCAACCAGGAATGAACAAAAACGAATTATCGACCTTGCTATCATGGGGTGCGTTACTTCATGAAGTTGGGCTAAATATAAGCTATCCCGGATTTCATCGCCATAGTGCTTACTTACTTCGATATAGCACTATGCCAGGATTCAATATCGAACAACAAACGGTACTTTCAACCTTAGTACGCTATCAACGTAAAACATTAAAACTGACAGAAATGCCCGAGTTGACCATCTATAAACGTAAACATCTTTACCCGTTAATTCGTACCTTGCGTATTGCCGTGGTGTTAAATGGGCAGCGCAGTGATGAACCATTACCACATATAAAAGTGAATGCCGATAAAGAGCACTGGCAATTAACCTTACCTAAAGGTTGGACATCAGAAAATAAATTACTCGCAGCAGATATGCGAACGGAACAAGAATATTGGCATAAAGCGGGATGGATGCTAGAAGTTAATGAATTGAGTGACTCATAGTTATACCTAACAGCTAAAACAACAACGCCAGCGAAATGCTGGCGTTGTCAATTAACCATTTCTACTTAGCTTATTAGGCAGTAAACATCAACTACAGTTACAGCCCAAGCGCAGCCATATTTTGTTCAACAACCTTTACGGGTAACGGAATATAACCGTCTTTTTGAACAATTTTCTGGCCGTCACTCGATAGAATAAACCGCAAAAATTCCCCTTCCATCGGTGCTAACGGCTTGTTCGGGTGTTTATTAACATAAATATATAAAAAGCGGGATAATGGGTAATGACCACTGACTGAATTCTCAATCGTCGCTTCAACATAATCATCTCCTTCACGCGCCACAGGTATCGCTTTAATCCCTGTCGTTTTATAGCCTATCCCGGAATAACCAATCGCATTTAATGAAGTTGATACCGATTGTACAACCGATGCCGATCCCGGTTGCTCATTAACATTGTTACGAAAATCCCCTCGACATAGCGCATGTTTTTTAAAATAGCCATAGGTCCCTGAAACTGAATTTCGTCCATAGATCTGAATACCACGATCTTTCCAGCTACCCGGCAAGCCTAGCTGTCCCCATTTGGTAATAGGTTTTAATGCACCACAACGTAAGGTTTGTGAATAAATCGCATCTAACTGCTCAAAGTTAATCCCCTTTAATGGATTATCTTCATGCACAAACACCGCAAGCGCATCAACGGCAACTTTAATCGCAGTCGGTTTATAACCATACTCTTGCTCAAATGCTTCAATTTCTTTGTTTTTCATTGCTCGGCTCATCGGGCCAAGTTGCGCTGTCGCTTCAATTAATGCGGTTGGCGCTGTTGATGACCCTGCCGTTTGAATTTGAATATTGATGTTTGGATAGCGACGTTTAAATTCTTCCGCCCAATAAGTCATTAAGTTCGCCAAGGTATCTGAACCAACTGACGACAAGTTACCGGAAATGCCGCTCACTTTCTGATAAGGCAATAAGCTTGGCTCTACAGCTTTAACGCTTGATGTTTCTATACTGGATGTTTCAGTTTCAGCCTGAGCGCTGCCAGCCAGTAATAACAACAATACCCCAGTAAAAGATTTCAATCGCTTACTTATACATTTCATCTCTTTAATCACTTCTAAATATCATCGGCTAATTCAGCCGTTTGAGTGTTATCTGCAATTAATCGAGACGGCAGTGTAAATGCAAAGGTACTGCCCTTTTCAAGCTCACTTTCAATTTCTAAATGGGAGTCATGATGGCTCAAAGCATGTTTAACAATCGCCAGTCCCAAACCACTACCGCCAGTTTCACGTGAACGGGCTTTATCCACACGATAGAAACGCTCTGTTAAGCGATGAATATGCTGAGCTTCAATGCCCTCACCACTATCTGTTACTTCTAATCTTGCACCGTTAGGCGAGCGATACCAACGAACCGTAATATCAGCATCACTTGGAGTATGTTTAACCGCGTTATAAACCAAATTAGAAATCGCACTACGTAGCTGATCATCATCTCCTAAGACACTTAAGCTCTGATCAATCTCAAAATTAAAATGCTGATTTTTATCCCCACTGAGTGAGATCGCTTCTTTTTCTAAAATATCTAACATCGCAGGTACATCGACCACTTCCTCTAACTCAATGGTTGGAGCTGCTTCAATTTTTGACAAGGTTAATAACTGTTCAACTAGCGCATTCATTCGCGCTAATTGCTCCGTCATCACCCCATGTGCACGATCCCACATTGGTCCCGATAGCATGTCAGGATCTGACGACATTTCAAGATAACCTTGCAGCACCGTCATTGGCGTGCGCAATTCGTGAGAAACATTAGCAAAGAAATTACGACGCATACCTTCAAGCTGCTTAAGCTGAGATACATCACGTACCGCCATCAAATACTCACCTTCGGTATAACGCATGATCCGCAGCTCTAAGGTGCGGTCATAGTTCATTGGTGAAGTGATTTCTAATGGCGTATCAAAAGACTGTCTTGCCAGAAAACGAACAAAATCAGGGCTTCTTAATAAGTTACTAATAGGTTGACCCGCATCATCAGGCCAACGTAAGCCCAATAATTGCTGCGCTAATTTATTGCACCAAACGATATTGCCTTCACTGCGGAATACAACAACTGCATCGGGTAACGATTCAGCACCATTACGGAAACGACGAATTAGGGTGGTTAATTCTTTACGGCGGCGACGATTACGTTGTTGTAAACGATACATGCCATTAAATAGCGGCTCCCAACTACCAGAACCAGAAGGAGGAGTAAGGCTACGATCTTTCCATAACCAATCAGACATTTTCAATTGATTGTGGAAATGCCAAATCAGTTGAATCCACGTTGCGACGAGTAAAAACCATGGTAAATAACCGAAAATCAGACCAAGGATGATCCACGGTAGATAAAACAGAATTAACTCCCATACCAATTTTTTCCATGACAATCTTTCGACCATGCTTTACTCCTTGTAACGGAGTTATGGTATGGATCCGTTACATTAAATTTCTTTACTCGTACAAACAACACAACCTCCAACCTTATCGAACTGCGATAATGGATGAAGGCTCGTATTTTTCTTTATATAGTCAACCCGAGTGTGGGTTGTGAATCACTACTATGGGCGAGTTGAGAAGCGATAACCCGCTCCACGTACCGTTTGCACCATCTTATCGTGCCCACCTGATTCTAACGCTTTACGTAAACGACGAATATGAACATCCACAGTACGATCTTCAACATAAACGTTAGTGCCCCAAACATTGTTGAGTAGCTGTTCACGACTATAAACGCGCTCTTGGTGCGTCATAAAGAAGTGCAGCATTTTAAACTCTGTTGGGCCCATCTCTAATGGTTCATCATCCGATGTTACACGGTGCGATACAGGATCTAATTTCAGCCCTTGCACATCAATTACATCATCTAATGCTGTTGGTGACACACGACGCATAACCGCTTTTAAGCGTGCCATTAACTCTTTTGGAGAGAATGGTTTAGTGATGTAATCATCCGCACCTACTTCAAGACCACGAACTTTATCTTCTTCCTCACCACGTGCTGTTAACATTACAACAGGGATTTGGCGTGTAAGTTCATCGCGCTTAAGGTGTTTGATCAGGTTAATACCTGAACCACCGGGTAACATCCAGTCCATGAGAATAAGTTCAGGATATGGTTCGCACATTTTTTCTAGCGCTGTGTCATAGTCCTCAGCTTCGATCGCTTGATAGCCCTTTTGCTCCAACACGAAACATAACATTTCACGAATTGGAGCTTCATCTTCTACCACAAGAATCCGTCTTACCATAATCAAATATACCTAGTCGTTTGCTTCATCTGACAAGCGCCATTATGTGTTCTTAATATTACACTTTTGTGACTTATTGTAATAAAAGTATAAACTAAGTTGAATATGTATCATTTAAACACTCTCATATTTTATAAAATAATGATATGAATATTAAATAATTACAATGAGTTAATGCGTATTTATATTAACCTTTTATGGCAATATGACTACGCCCCCCCCCTTGTGCTTCAACAGCCACTTGCACCCCGATACGTTCAACTAAAGTGCCTACATGGGAAATAACACCAATTTGTCGACCATCCGCTTGAAGTGCATCCAAACAGGCTAATGCCATTTCTAAACTATCAGGATCTAGGGTACCAAATCCTTCATCAATAAACAGAGAGCCGAGTTGTCGCGTATCTGCCGCCAGTGATGCCAAGGCTAAAGCCAAAGACAACGACACTAAGAAACTCTCGCCCCCCGAAAGCGATTCCACACTACGTACTTCATCGCCCATATCATGATCGATAACCTGCAACGCCAACGGGCTTCCCGGTACCGGTTGTAACGCATAACGTGGCGCAAGATCTTGCAAGTGATGGTTGGCATTAATCACTAACTGTTGCAGTGTTAATCCTTGAGCCAAGGTACGGAATTTATTACCCGTAGCCGATCCGATTAAATCGCTCATTTCTATCCATAGCTCGGTTTGCGTTTGCTGGGTCGCTAATGCTGAGCGAAGATCGCCAGCTTGTTTTTCCGCTTGTTCGCCTAAATCTAAACGCTGACGTAATTGGAAGACTTGATCATCAAGTTGCGATTTTTCCGTCTGCCATTGGTTAAACAATTGCTGTTGAGTTGAGGCGTCATCACCAATGTCATGTTCACTAAACCACTGCTTGGCTAATTCAACCGTCGGCTGATAATCAACCTGTGCTTGCTGTCTTTCTTTAACAATAGTTTCGCCTTGCGACACCGCTTGCTCTAGCTGTTTTAGCTCACTGCGCTCTTGCTGTAACCATGCCTCATCGTGACTTAATAACGCCGTTAATTCAGCTTCTGTTAACGCGAGTTTTTCCAACCATGCTTGCCACACTTGTTGTAGATTCTGTTGCGCCGTTTCAGATTCTGCTAATTGTTGGGTCGCGTTCTGCTGTTTGGTTAACTCTGCGGCAATCACTTCTGCCAATTGGTTTAATTGTGTTTGTCGCTGTTGGCATTGTTGCTGCTGTGCGTCAACATCGGCTTTGGCTGAGCGTTCAATCGTATCGAGTGGCTGATCGCCAATAAGCTCAATACGTTGTTGCCAACAAACCTGTTGCTCTTTCGCAAGACGGGCTACTTTTGCCGTTAACTCATCGGCTTGTTGCTCACCATGCTGAACGCTATTGGTTAGCGTCGCGAGCACTGGTGCAAGCTCTGTCAGTTGTTTTTCAAGCAGTAATTGTTGCTCAACATTGGTTTGATATTGCTGAACTTGGTACTCTAAATCGGCAATAAAGTCCGCTTTACCTTGCTGAGCTAATGCATTTATCCATGCATCATTACCATAGATTGTCATTAACGCCTGCTGTCTTTCAGCTATCACGTTTTGCACATTATTAGCTTGTGCTGTAAACGCATTACATTGTTCTTGCGCTTGAGTTTGCTGCTGAGTTAGCAGATAGCCTTGCTCTTTCAGATCCGCTTCTTGCTTAGTTAATTGCTGTAATTGAAGCTGCTGTTGCTTGACTTCTTCAATCAGCACTTTGCGCTGCTCACCCTGAACTTTAATCTGCTGCATTTGCGATTTAGCATCATCGACTGCTTGTGACCAATGTGCTTGATAATGAGAAAGCTGAGCTACATCGCTATCAGTCGATAAGGTAATTTCAGTCAAAGTAATGGCATTTAGATCCGTTGCCATAAGATCGGTCCAATGGCATTGCTGCTGGTTAACTAACGTCTGAATCGTATTATTAAAACCTGCAATTTCTTGCTCAATATCAGTGTGACGTTGCTTCTCTTGCAAGACAGATTGAGTTAGCTGGCGCTGCTCGGCATTAGCATCTTGTAATTGCTGGGCTAATTGCTGTAATCGCTGTTGTTGTTGGCTAATAATGCTTTCAACTTGCGGATTATGCTGCTGATAAGGATGATTTTCAGAGCCACACAGTGGGCAAGCTTCACCTTCAACAAGCTGCTCGCGATAGTCATTTAAGCTCATGACAGCACGGCTTTGGTTTAGCTGAAGCTCTACTTCTTTATGCTGAGCATCTAATTGTAATAACTCAGGCGCTAATGCCGCCAAACGTTGCTCACAGCTAGCAATATTCGTCACTAAACCTTGCTGCTGAAGCTGAGATTTATCGCGCTGTTGAAGCAAACCATGCCATTTATCTAGGCCGAATAAACTCTCTTTTAGCTTACTACTTAATTGCTGATATGTAGCGTAATGCTGGCGTTCTTGATCTTGTAATTGCTCTAATGCCGTTAGATCGTGCTCAGCAGTTTGCTGCGTTAATTGCAGCTTTTGCTGATCCAATGCAGAAAGCTGTTTATCCAATTGGATCTGCTGCTGCGCCACGCTCGTTAATGTTGTTTCACGCTGTTTTATGTCAGTTTGCAGCTGTGCAATTTGGCTTTGCGCTTGTTGATACTGGCTGATGTTATCTTTAATCGCATTTTGCTGCTCAGCCAAGGCTTTTACCCCTTGCGTTTGAGCCAATGCAGCGGTCACTTGTTGCTGTTGTAACTGGGCGGCGTGTTGTTGTTGTTGCTTACTCGCAAGTTGCTCACGCTGGATCGTGAGGTCTTTATTTAAGCCAGCTAATTGCTGCTGTAACTCTGCGCTTTGCTGCTGTAAAGCATCACGCTTTTGCTCAATACTTGCCGCCTGTTTTAGCTTTGGTTCAAGATCGGTTAACAGCTGTTGTTTTTGCGCTAATTGCTGCTGGCTTTGCTCAACACTCGTTTGTAATTGCCCTTGTTGTTGCTGCTTAGCCGTTAATTCAGCGGTCGCTGATTGTAGTGATTGCTGCCACTTGAGCACTTGTTGCTGCGCTTGGGTTAATAGCGTGAAATCACCGCGGGCAGGCAGTGCTTGCTCATATTTTGTCAATTGCAGATAACGCGGCGCGGCTAATTGTTGGTCTTGCTTGGCTTGTACTAACTGCTGCTCACTTTCACCAATACGCTGCGTCAGTTTTTCAGCATTCACCAACACATCTTGATGCTGTTTTAGTTGCTCTAACTTTTGTTGCTGGCTATTTACTTGTTCACGAGCACTGACCAATTGAGTATTTAATGCTTCGCGCTCTTCGTCAGTTAACAGTGCGATATCACCTAACTTACCTTGAAGTTGCGTCAGTTTGAGCTTTTCATCTTTAGCACGTTCATAAGCTGCAATGGATAATCGACCGTAAATTTCACCGCCCGTCATACGCTCTAACAGTGCTGCACGTTCATCAGCCCCTGCTTTTAGAAATGCCGCGAATTCGCCTTGTGGCAACATCACAGCACGACGAAACTGATCGAAGCTCAAGCCAATCAGCTTTTCAATTTCTGCTTGTAGTTCTTGTTTTTTACCCGCGAAACGCTGCCCTGTTTCAATGTTTTCTAACCACTGTTCAGCGGCTTGAATTTTGCCTTCTGCACGACCACGCGCACGACGAACATGCCAATGCGAACGCCAATGTGAACCATCATTGGCAATAAAATCGACTTCGGCAAAACCTTCACCTTTACCGCGCGATAAAATACTACGCACATCATTGGCTTTGATGCGGTTATCTTCATCATCACGACCGATTTCAGCATCGTTCTTTTTGTTTGATTGCAAACGCGGAATACGATCAAACAACGCCAAACAAATCGCATCGAGCAAGGTTGATTTACCTGCCCCTGTTTTACCTGTGATCGCAAACAAGCCAGCATCGCCTAATCTGCCACCCGCAAAATCAATCTCAAATTTGGTTTGTAAACTCGCTAAATTTTCACCACGAAGCGCAAGGATTTTCATTGTTATTATCTCTCTTATTCTTGTTCTTCAACTTGGGTTAATAGGGTTTCAAACGCTTCAGCCATTGCTTCGGTTGGCTCACCATCGAATTTCTTATTCCAACTTAATGCGAACACTTGTTGTGGCGACACCTCTGATAATCGACGGTGTTGCAAGCTATCTTGTTGCTCGCGTTGGCTGTAATGAGGCGTAATTTTGGCAAGGCGAACAGATTTGCCTTCTAATGCTTGCAGCACTTTTTCACGCAAGAGGGCTTGTGGTTTATCAAGCAACACATGCACTTCTAAAAAGGGTTGTTGCTCACGTGGCAATTCATCGTCAGGTAAGGCTTTTAATGCGGCTAACACTTCATCTAACGGCGCGGGTTTTGTTGGCACTTTAAGCATATCGACACAGCGAGGAATACTGATCTCTTCAATCGCTTTAACGTCACTACCATCAAACTCTACTGCTAAAATTTGGTGGTTATAATTACGCTCTGACATCGATAGTGGAATCGGCGATCCGCTATAACGCACATGCTCTTTCTTCGCCACTTTTTGGGCTAAATGCAAATGTCCAAGCGCGACATAACCCATGTCATCAGCAAAAATTGAGGCTGGTAGCGCATGTTGATTACCGCCAAGTACACGACGTTCTGACATTTCAGATAATTGCCCTGATGCCATATACGCGTGTCCCATGCCGATCATCGCTTGTTCTGGCGCAAGCAATTCACGGGCGGCTTGGGTCATATCGCTATATAGCACTTCTACCCCTTTAATTAAGCGGTCTTCGTTTTCATCAAGGTTATCGGTACGTAAATCTGCGCTGCGCAAAAACGGCACAGCTAATACATACGCGGCAGTTTGTTTATCTTTATTAGTGATAGGCACCAGCATACGCTTAACATCTAAGGTGCCATCTTCTAAGCGATGGATACCTCCAACCATATGCAAATCAAAGGCTTTTAATAGTTCATGAGGCGCATCAAGCTTGCTTGGTGAATCATGGTTACCGCCAATCATCACCACATCTAAATTCGGTAGGGTTTTCGACACTTTCGCCAAAAAGCGATACAACATGCGCCATGCGCTGGCTGGCGGATTGGCAGTATCAAAAATATCACCAGCAACTAATAAGGCATCCGCTTGCTGAGCTTCAAGTTCATCGGCTAACCAATCTAAGAACGCTTGATGTTCATAGTCGCGGTTATAACCGTGGAGTTGATGCCCTAAGTGCCAGTCAGAGGTATGGATAATTTTCATAATATAATGCGCAACCTAGCCAGAAATAATCTGCTGATTGTACCGTGAGATCTGCCAAACCACATCTGCTATTTCACTGCCTTACACAGCTATCACGGAATTTTATTTTTGATAAATAAGTCAGGGAGTTAGTTTTGGAGAATGATGTAGTTTAAAGTGTTAAAAATTAAAAAAATTTAAAAAACTTTTAGTGTTGTTTTAGTTGAAACTAATTATAATTTATTTCTTTAATGTTTATCGTGCTTTTATTACTACGAGCACTTTCTAGAGCTCTGCTTGTAACGCCTTGATTTAGATAAATACATCTAAATACTTTATATATTATTCAACAATTCGGACACCTTAATGAAAACATCTTTAGTAATAACAACTTATAACTCTAAATTATATTTAAAGGCTGTTCTTAATAGCGTCTGCATGCAAAATATTTTACCAGATGAGGTAGTTATTGCTGATGATGGTTCATCAGACGGTACAGCCGAAATGTTGAGCAGTTTAAAAGATACTTTTCCTGTTCCATTAATTCATGCTTATCAAGAAGATGAAGGTTTTCGAGCTTCTAGAGCCAGGAATTTAGCCGTAAAAGCGGCCTCCGGCGATTTTATTGTAATGATCGATGGAGATATGTTCTTAACTCAAAACTTTATTCAATCACATATTAATAACGCTAAAAAAGGTACTTTAACTCAAGGCCCTAGAGTTAAGATGAGAAAAGAATTAAGTCTTCGTGTTATGAATGGATATGAATTTCCAAACTTATTCTCTTGGGGGATTAAAGGGTTAAGGTATAGAAAAAATGCTATCAACTCATCGTTCTTAACTAAGGCCCTTATATCTATAAGAAATGATATTAAAAATATAAGAAGCTGTAATTTTGCTTTTTGGAAACAAGACTATATAGCTATCAATGGTTTTGATAACGATTTTATTGGATGGGGAAGAGAAGATAGTGATTTTGCGCAACGCCTAGTTAATAACGGAATAAAAATACAGCATATTCGTTGTGGGTGTATTGGCTACCATCTTTGGCATGAAGGTAACTCCCAAGATAATTTAGGCGTAAACCATGAACTGTTATTAGATACAATTAAAAATAAAAAAATACGCTGTGATAATGGTATTGATCAACTTTAGGTATGTTGAATAAAAATTTATTAAATATTACTAACTTTGGCACATTTTAATGACTCTAAAAGGTCGCTTCGGCGGCCATTGTTATACTGGACGTTACCGTTAAGTATAGTGTGTACATTAAGGAAACCAGTAGTAGTTGATTCTATTTCTGCCTATGATGAAAAGGGCTCATTTATATCTTGAGCTCTAAAGTCAACTTTTCTTTGTAATGTGTATTTTATTGTTTCTGTCGCCTTCGTATTTTCAATCAGGTCCTGCTTTAGTTCTTCAGACTCTTCTCTAAACGCAAGAAGTTTACCTTTTTATTCAAATAAACTTTCACATAGAAAATGAGTTAAAACCGTCCTTCTCCAAGCAAAAATCACCGTTTCTCGTTTCAACAGCCCACGCAACATAGTTAACAGCATTATCAAGCCTCAATGACAGATATCCATCGCGAAGAAAAAACGATTTCTGTCTGTAGTGCTGCCGATAACATTAACTATGAACTGGAATACAATTATTTAATTATCGCCATTGATGCGGTAAGTAATGACTTAAGACATCAGCTTGCGAGCTTCAAGTTCATCGGCTAACCAATATAAGAACGCTTGATGTTCATAGTCGCGATTATAACCGTGGAGTTGATGCCCTAAGTACCAGTCAGAGGTATGGATAATTTTCATAATATAATGCGCAACCTAGCCAGAAATAATCTGCTGATTGTACCGTGAGATCTGCCAAACCATATCTGCTATTTCACTGCCTTACACAGCTATCACGTAATTTAATTTTTGATAAATAAGTCAGGGAGTTAGTTTGGGGAAATAAGGTATGTTTCTAGGTGAGTTAAAATGAAAAAGGCCGCTATCTTGTGATTTAAGAACGACTTCATTATGTTAATATAAAAAAAAATATAGGCGAACTCATAATGAAAAAGAGAAAAATTTTATTATCTTTAAAATCTCGAAAAAAGCTGAAAGAAAATGGTATTTTTTTACCAAAAAGAAGTTTATTAACACGATTTAAGCTACCAATTGAAAAAGTAGTTATAGAACAAAATTGCCGTATTTTTAAAGGGCATAATATTTGGTCAATGGGGGCATTTTCATACTCTCACTCACAACTACCAATCAACATTTCTGTTGGTAGATATTGTTCAATAGCAAGTAATGTAAAAACGATGGGAGTAAATCATCCATTACAAAGATTCACTACATCATCCATTACATATGATAAGGGAATTTTCCCTAATATATCCGAAACATTAAAAACAAAAGAAATCCTCCCTCCCCCTCAAACTACAATAAAAAATGATGTTTGGATAGCTGAAAATGTATTGATAAAAAATGGAATTGTAATTAATGACGGAGCAGTAATTGCAGCAAATTCAGTAGTAACAAAAGATGTTCCTCCGTATGCTGTTGTAGGAGGGTCTCCAGCTAAAATAATTAAATACCGCTTTCCTGAAGAGGTAGTACAAGAATTAATAAAAATAGAATGGTGGAATTACCGATGGTTTGATCATAAAGATCTAGAGCTGGATTTAGATATTCAATCTTTTATATCCGTATTTAAAGATTTAAAAAACAAAGAGGCTATAAAGTATTTCTATCCACAAAAAATAACTTTATAAATTAACGTAATATAATGAACTAATATAAACAACTATCATTAGTGTAATACCGACAAACCAAGAAAAACAATCAGTTACCCCTCTATAGGATATATAAAGCCATCATCACATATAATGCAATTTGGGACTTATTTACGCCTTTAATACAATAGTATTCGCTCCATAACTCTATGGAGCGATGTTACTTACTAATGTTTAACATTCTAAGGTAACAGCGTATTTATTTCTGGCTAAGATTTTGATGTTTCTTTTATACCTTTTACCTGATAGTCATAGAGGATAAACCGCTACCTAATTACAGATACAGTAAGTAACACACCGGCATCACAAGGTGCATTATTTGAGAGCAACCAATAGCTCTACCAGCTACAAATGGCTGATTGCTAATTCAGCATTGTTATTACTAGGCGATAAGTGACCATCATCAATATAACAAGTAAGTTTTGGTCATTGTACAACGTATACTCTATCGCTTTACCTAAAGGCTAATATAACTTTAAAAAATAGTATAACTTTTCTGTTTTGCATCACTCAAAAATTGAATCTCGCTTCATTTCCCATAAATTCAACCACCTACACCCCATTCCGAGCCTAATTCATACCACTAATACAAATTATTACATATGAGTAACAATTAATTACCAAATACTGCAATTGTTTTGTTTTCTGAAAGAATTAATATAGCCACATCGAAACGCACAAGACGTTCACAAAAATTCAAAACAAAAGGTTTTATTACTCATGAAAACAGTTATTAAAGCAACAATCGCAGCCGCTATTATCGCAACATCTTTTACTGCTGCAGCAAAAGACGGTAACTTCACTGGCAACATTAACGTTAAGCAATCAAAAACTAATGCAGTTAATATTGGCCACTACCAAAAACAAGGCACAGCTGAACGCTCTCACTCTGGCTTAGTATTTTCACAGCACAAAGCTGCATTAAACTTTTCTGAAAAACTACTTTCAGCAGCAGATAAGTAAGTATTACCCATAAAAGAACGCTACTCTTTCTTTTATTATTACTGTTTAACTATTGTTCTTTCTATTTACCATTAATTACTAACTTAAAAGGTAATTATTGTACTTTTTGTTACGCCCTACAAAAGGCTGAATCCGCTATTTCAGCCTTATTATAAAAAATAAGGTCAATCCAATGACAACATTAACCGAAAAGCCAGGCATCACTCTGATTAAATCAGGTACTTTTAAGCTAAATGATTTAAGCAAACTGTTAGAAGTTGAAGGCTTAAAAAGTGATATGGCTGAAGTTGCTGTTACCAATAACAGCGCGCCATTGACGATTGGTCATTTCACTATGTCTCCAGGCGTAGAGTTTGAATACTTTTACGATTCAGTAGAGTACAAAGTGGTTACTAAAGGTAAGATCGTCATGCGTGATACAGACGGCAATAAATACGTTGCTGAAGTGGGCGACGTTATCCTGTTCTCACCTGATGTTACTGTTATCTTCGATGCAGAAAGTGACGGTGAAGCTATCTACACCGCGCACCGTCAAGCTGCAGAAGATTTCGCGCCTGCTAAATAATTTCATTGCCAAATGAATCCTCTAAAGCCTTGAGTTTTGCTCAAGGCTTTTTTCTGTTTGTAAATCCCCCCCCTCCTTACTTTATTTCATTAACGCATCCGATAATGGCAGAATTCTTTAATAACAAATGTCCACACAATCAGAAAATCCCATCTAGACTCTATAGTAATTTTTAACCCTATCATTTCGCCTTTCTAACTCTCGACCTTAACGGTCTTTTTTATTTTGTCGATGCGGCGACAGTGATAATTATCCCATTATGAACGAACTCATAATCATTATATGAGGACTGACTATGTCACGAATTATTATTGTCGGTGGGGGTGCTGCTGGCATTGAACTATCAACCCTATTAAAGAAAACAATAAGAAAAGAAGATGATGTCATCTTAGTTGAACCAGAAACCCATCACTTCTGGAAACCGCGTTTGCATGAAATCGCAGCGGGGACATTTGATAGCGATCTTGATACGGTTTGTTATTTCACTCATGGCGCGCGACATGGCTATCAGCATTATCAAGCCTCAATGACAGATATCCATCGCGAAGAAAAAACGATTTCTGTCTGTAGTGCTGCCGATAACATTAACTATGAACTGGATTACGATTATTTAATTATCGCTATTGGCGCGGTAAGCAATGACTTTAATACCCCTGGCGCTAAAGACCATTGCATCTTTTTAGACTCAGCCAACCAAGCACGCCAAGCATGGCACCGAATGAGCTACATTTTACGTGCAGGAGAGCCCCGTACAGTTAATATTGTCGGCGCTGGTGCAACAGGGGTTGAACTGGCAGCAGAGCTTGAACGTGTGAGTAGAAAGCTACAACGTTATAACGGCACACCGTTAACGATTAATTTAATAGAAGCGGCAGATCGCGTATTACCAAATAGTCCTGAAAAAATGTCGCGTAAGGTGCAACAAGAGCTTGAGAAAAATAACATTAATGTTTTACTTCAAACTCGCATTAGCGAAGTGACTGAGAAAAGTATGATCACAAGCGATGATCGTACGCTTGATGCTGATGTTCAATTTTGGGCGGCTGGGATTAAGGCCCCTGATTGGCTAAATGGTATTGGCGGATTGGCTTATAACCGTATCAATCAAATTGAAGTCAATATGGATTTAACCACAACCGTTGATGACTGTATTTTCGCGCTCGGTGATTGCGCGGCTATTCCGCAACCCGATGGCAGTTTTGTTCCACCAAAAGCACAGGCGGCGAATCGAGCAGCAGAACATTTAGCCAAAAGTTTGGGTGGTTTTTTACATGGGAAACCACTCACTGACTTTATCTTTAAAGATGGAGGAATGGTGGTTGCGGTTGGGCATTACTTTGCGGTTGGCTCTTTTGCTCCTGGCTCTAAAATGGAAAGCCAATTTGTATTACATGGGCTACTTATTCGCCGCATCTACGATACAATTTTCCGTTTACACCAAAGAACCATCAGTAACATGTTTACGGTTTCTCGGTTAATGGTTGCTAAACGTATGAAAGCGATTTTCAAACCTAAAATATAACGGCTTTATTGTGAGAGCATAAATTTAATTTTACTCACAGTTCAGTAAGTTATTACACAATCTTAAGCTTCAATCACAAACGCCTCTTAGTAATTTTTAGTGGTTAGGTTAATATGTGCGGCCCAACTGTTTACCCCTAGGAAGTGTGACTGCCATGATGTGGTTTAAGAATTTACTAACCTACCGCTTTACGCGTGAAATTGATTTAAATGCAGACCAACTGGAAAAACAGCTGGAAGAGTTCCGCTTCACGCCTTGTGGCAGCCAAGATATCCAAAAATTTGGCTGGGCACACGCATTAGGCAAACATGGTGATATGTTCACCCATGTTTCTGGCGACAATATTTTAATTTGTGCGCGTAAAGAAGAAAAAATGCTGCCTGCTTCTGTGATCAAAGAATCACTGAATAACAAAATTGAGATACAGGAAAAAGATCTTGGTCGTAAGCTGAAAAAGACTGAGAAAGATACGCTTAAAGATGAAATCGTGATGGATTTACTGCCTCGCGCTTTCAGTCGTCAATCGCAAACTTTTGCCCTTATCATGCCAAAGCTTGGCTATATTGTGGTTGATGCAGGCAGCTTTAAAAAAGCAGAAGATATGCTAGCGCTACTACGTAAATCTATCGGTAGCCTACCTGTTGTACCTGTCGTTCCTGAAAAACCGTTAGCCCTAACGATGACAGAATGGGTGCGTAGCAATCAAGCGCCTCATGGTTTCACTATCGGTGAAGAAGCAGAGTTTAAAGCGATTGAAGAAGATGGCGGTGTGATCCGTTGTAAACAACAGGATTTAAACTGCGACGAAATTCTTGCACACATTGAAGCAAACAAGGTGGTAACGAAACTGGCTTTAAACTGGCAAGACCGTGTCGACTTTGTCCTTGCTGATGATTTAACCGTGAAGCGTTTGAAGTTCTCTGATGAAATAAAAGATCAAAACGAAGATATCGACCGTGAAGATATGGCGCAACGTATTGATGCGGATTTATCACTGATGGGCGGTGAGTTCTCAGCATTCTTACCAAACCTATTTGAAGTGGTTGGCGGTTTAGAAAATAAAGGCTAATCCCTTTATTTAATCGACATCGAATATGCGAAATAAAAGCCGTGGTGCTCTGTTGTTTTTACAACCTAAGCACCACGGCTTTGTTATTGACTCGCGGATTGATTACATGCTCATTCCCATGCCTGCATTGGCTTTTTTACCTAAACGGTAATACCAAATAGAAAGCGGAATGAAGATCAAGTTCATCACTGTGGTCATGTTCATACCAAAACCGGATTGGTTTAAAGTACGTAAGGTTTGATCGGTTGTGACCCAACCAAAACCGTTGAAAATGGCATCAACGCACATACCTGTAAATATAATCGCAATAAACAGTAAACCCACCATCCATTTTGTTGGACGTTTACCATAATATTTTTGGTACACACGCATCATTGGAATGGTTAATACGTCGGAAAGAATAAAGCCAATCACCCCACCAAATGAAATGCCACCATGCCACAGTGCTGCCGCTAAAATTAAGTTACCCACTGAACATACATAGGCAATCATAGCAACAAAAACACCGATAATGACATCAAGCAACGAGTGTAACCAAGCAGGTAATCCGGCATCATTACTGATAAATAAGGCGCGCCAACCTTCTTGTGGCACTAAAGCAATTAAGATTGATGATACAACAACACCAATTAAGATCTCTTTGCCTATCATTGCCAAATCCATTTGGAAGAAGCTGGCAGATTTGGTGATTTTTGCCATTGCGCCAGTGTCATTTTTTGATGGCATAGCCATGTTAGACATATCCATGCCGCAGTCACTGGTGCCATGTTTCATCTTCGACATGTCCATACCGCAGTCACTGCTATCATGTTTCATGTTCGACATGTCCATGCCGCAATCACTGCTCTCATGTTTCATGTTAGACATGTCCATGCCGCAGTCACTTCCCTCATGCTTCATGTTAGACATGTCCATGCCGCAATCACTGCTCTCATGTTTCATGTTAGACATGTCCATACCGCAATCACTGCTCTCATGCTTCATTTCAGACATATCCATGCCACAACTGGCTTTTTGTTGCGGCGCAGCATTGGCTATGTGCTGACGTAATTCTTGTTCAACATCTTTGGGATAAAAACGGCTAAACAAAAAGCCAACAGTTGCAATTAAGATCAAGCCACCAATAACTTCACCCCATAAAAATGTCCAGCCCATGAGTGCTACCAGCACAATAAACATTTCCACTATCAAATTAGTGCTTGATACTAAAAATGCCATTGCGTTAGCGACTGTTGCCTTTTTGGCTAATAGGGTGTGAGACAGTGACGCCGCAGCATAAGAACACGATGATGACATCATGCCTAATAGCGTGGTAAAGCTAAGGCTTTTCACATCGGTTTTACCCAAGTGTTGCACCACGGTATCAACGGGTAATAAGTTACGAATAAAAGAAGAGAGTATTAAGCCAAAGGCTAATGGCCAAAAGATTTGCCATGACATGTTAAAAAACACAGAAATGACATGAAAGATGATATTGCTATCCCAACTTTCCATGAAGAGACCTTTGTTGTTATTTATAAGAGAGATGTCGTTAAGCATAGTACGCTTATCTAAAGCGTTGCATTGCTTTATCACTCAAACTAACTTTGCAAATGTGCCTAAATAAAAGTTTAACAATATCAATAACTAGCTATTTTTTGAATAACCGTGACAGGTTGTTAGATGATCGTTCACCATACCTACTGCTTGCATAAAGGAATAACAAGTTACCGCACCTATAAATTTAAAACCTTGCTTTTTTAGCACCTTACTCATATTTGCTGATTGCTCAGTTTGTGCTGGTATTTCAGCAATGGTTTGCCATTGATTTATAATGGCTTTGTTATCAACAAACTGCCAAAAGAAATCGACTAATGGGGTGTGCTTTCGCACTGCAACCAAAAGCTCTAAATTATTCAATGCTGCCGCGATTTTACCTTTATGCTTGATAACATCGAACTGCTGGCAAATATGCTCGACTAATCCTTCTCGTGGCTGTGGCAATAATTCTGCTTCAATTTTAGCTAAATCAAAATCAAGAAAAGCTGCTCGATAAGCCGGACGTTTACGCAGAACGGTTAACCAACTCAAGCCACTTTGCATACTCTCTAAAATAAAGCATTCAGCAAGGGCGTTATCATCACACGTTTTTTTGCCCCATTCAGTATCGTGATAATGCTGTAGCAGTGGATCGGTCGTTGCCCAGTCACAACATGTTGTTGGCTTACTCTGGGTTGTCATAATACAGTCCTTATAAAAAAATACGGGAGTATCACTACTCCCGTATTGGCTTCTACACGTTATTTTAATTTATAAGAAAATACTTAATGTTGCAGCAATTGTGAAGGCAATTGTACCTAGAAGAGTTTCCATTACCGTCCACGTTTTGAGGGTTGTTTTCTCATCCATATCTAGCAGTTTACCTACTAGCCAGAATCCTGAATCGTTGAAGTGAGATAACACGGTTGCGCCCGATGCAATTGCAATTACGATGAAACATAAATCTAAAGCACTTAGACCTGTTGTTGCGGCAACCATAGGTGCAATCAGCGCTGCTGTTGTAGTTAGCGCAACCGTTGCTGAACCTTGCGCGACACGTAACGCTGTTGAAACTAAGAATGCCGCCACAATCACTGGCATACCAGTATCAGACATTAAGTTAGCTAACGCGTCACCAATACCACTTGCACGTAGTACGCCACCGAACATACCGCCCGCACCCGTTACAAGAATAACGGCACAGATTGGCGCAAGTGAATCACCACATAGCTTTTCAAGTTTTGCCATGCCGTAATTCTTAGAAAATAGCGCTAAACAGAACAACAAGGTGATCATCAATGCGATAGGAGTCTTACCCAACATACGTAAGGCATTAACCCAAGCATCATCACCATTTACCACACCCATTACTGTTAGCGTGTGTAGACCCGTGTCCATAAAGATAAGCACTAAAGGCATTAACAAAATAGCAAGAACTGTTGAAAACTTAGGTAAGTTGTTTTCGTCAATTACTTCTTGGGTTGCCAAGAAAGCTTGTGGCAATGGCAGTTTAAAGCGTTCACCCGCCCATAGACCGTAAAGGTAAGCACCTAGGTACCAAGTTGGTAGTGCAATCAACAAACCAACAATGGTTAATAAACCAATATTTGCACCTAATAACTCACTTGCAGCAACAGGACCTGGGTGTGGCGGCAAGAATGCGTGCATTACAGCAAAAGCACCAGCAACAGGTAGCGCGTACTTAATTGTTGAGCCACCAAATTGTTTAGCAACACTAAACAAAATAGGCATCATAACCATTAACCCAGCATCGAAGAAGATTGGAAAACCAAACAACAGCGACGCAACACCTAATGCAAAAGGTGCTCTTTCAGGGCCAAACCTACCAATTAAGGTATCCGCTAGTACTTTAGCGCCCCCTGTTACTTCAAGAATTCGCCCTATCATGGTACCTAGACCGACAAGCAGAGCAACAGAGGCTAATGTGCCTCCAAACCCTGACATCATGGTAGGTACAACTTGATCAGCATTTACACCTGTTACTACTGCTGTAATAAAACTCACTAAAGTTAAAGCTAGGAAAGCATGTAACTTAAATTTCATTATTAGTAATAATAACAACAAGATAGAACATACTGCGATGAACAATAAGTAGGTTGGGTCTAACGTCATACAGGATCTCTCCAGCAAAAAAGAATGTTTTATTCCGTTGTGAATATTTTTATTGTGAGTATCTTCACAACGCTAAATGTTACGGGTAACATGTTACCCGTAACATGGTAACTTACAAGAAAATAGAACAACTGATGTTCAAAAGTGAGATAGAGGTTAAAAAATGGCAGGTCAAAGCATAATTGTAATGGGGGTATGTGGTTGCGGGAAATCTACGATTGGTGAAGGTATCGCCCACAGCTTAAATGCAAAGTTCATCGATGGTGATGATTTACACCCAAGAGCCAACATCCAAAAAATGGCCAGTGGAAATCCATTGAACGATACCGATCGTGAACCTTGGTTAGAACGTATTCGTGATGCGGCTTATAGCCTCGAGAATAAAAATGAAGTTGGGATCATTGTTTGCTCAGCTTTAAAGAAGAAATATCGCGATCAGATCCGTGAAGGTAATCAAAATGTATCGTTCATCTTTTTAGATGGTGATCGTGAATTGATCCTTGACCGAATGCGTACCCGTAAAGGTCATTTTATGCGTGACACCATGTTAACTAGCCAACTTGAAACTCTTGAGCGTCCTGTTGATGAGATGGATGTGTTCACTGTCTCTATCGATGGTTCTATTAACGAAATTATTGAAGATGCTGTTCAGCAATTACGTGAGGCAAATCTATGAATCCGATTATTTCAGCCGTTACCGAGCGCATTAAAGCAAGAAGTGCTGAAAGTTATCCGCAATGGTTAGCCATGACCAAAGAAATGGAACAAGCGGGTAAAGGCCGTAGCCAACTTTCTTGCGGTAATCTTGCTCACGTTGTTGCCGCTAATTGCGCCCAAGAAAAATCAGCAATTTTAGATTTTCTGCATGCCAACATTGCTATCGTCAGTGGCTACAATGACATGCTAAGTGCTCACCAACCTTATAAATATTACCCAGATATTATTGCAAAAGCGCTGGCGGAATACGGTCATACCAGCCAAGTTGCAGGTTGTGTTCCAGCTATGTGTGATGGTATTACTCAAGGTCAACCGGGCATGGAAATGTCGCTGTTTTCTCGTGATATTGTCGCCCAAGCAACGGCGATTACCTTAAGCCATAACGCTTTTGATGGCACATTACTATTAAGCATCTGCGACAAAATCGCCCCGGGGCAATTAATCGGCGCATTATCTTTTGCGCACCTTCCAACAGCATTCGTGCCAGTTGGACCTATGGGTACAGGGATCAGCAATGATGAAAAGGTTAATGTTCGTCAACAATATGCCGCAGGTGAAGTCGATTCCGCTGCGCTATTAACCATGGAATGCCAAGCATACCACTCACCAGGGACTTGTACGTTTTATGGCACGGCGAATACTAACCAACTTATTTTAGAAGCCATGGGCTTAATGCTACCGGGCTCGGCGTTTGTGCCACCGACAAGCGAGCTACGTAAAGTATTAACCGAAGAAGCGGCTTGTCGTATTGCTGCGGCAGCAAATCAGCAATCAAGCCAATACCGCCCTCTTTATGAAGTAATGACGGCAGAAAGTTTGGTAAATGGTTTAGTGGCATGGTTAGCCTCGGGTGGCAGTACTAACCATAGCTTACATATGGTGGCGATTGCTCGTAGTGCGGGCATTATTTTAACGTGGGATGACATTAGTGATTTATCTGATGTGGTTCCTTTATTGGTGCGCATGTACCCGAATGGGCCTGCTGATATTAATGCTTTCCAACAAGCCGGTGGCGTACCAACCTTAATGAAAACATTGCACCAACGTGGGCTACTCAATACCAATGTGAAAACGGCGTTTGGTGAATTTACTGATCAAATGACCACCCCAAGCTTACAAGATGGCAAACTGGTATGGTCGCCTTGTGCAGACTCAACAGATAGTGATGTAATTTGTACACCTGAGATCACTTTTAACCCGACAGGTGGCTTAAAAGTATTAAAGGGAAATATTGGTACATCGGTGATTAAAGTGTCTGCGGTTGCAAAACAGCATCAACATATTACAGCACCAGCGAAAGTATTCCGTTGCCAAAACGAGGTTGAAAAAGCCTATAAACAAGGTTTGTTAGATCAAGATGCGATGATTGTTGTGACCCATAACGGACCTGCAGCAAATGGTATGCCTGAACTTCACAAATTAATGCCAATTTTAGGTAATATCCAAAAGAAAGGGTATCAAGTCGCATTGGTTACCGATGGTCGCTTATCAGGTGCATCAGGCAAAATTCCTGCTGCAATCCATATTACGCCAGAAGCACTACGTGGTGGTGCAATTGGTTTAATTCAAGATGGCGATATGGTGGAATTAAATGCGATCACAGGTGAGCTAACGGTTAACGCTGATCTTACAGCTCGTCGCGCACCGATTGAAAACGATATACCTGCATTTACCTTTGGTCGTAACTTATTCGCCAATTTACGCAAGCAAGTTTCAAGTGCCGATACTGGCGCCACTATTTTTTAAGTTATTGGATAGGAAGAAAAACATGAATACTTGGCAAGTTAATCCACAAGATGTGTTTGCCGCATCGCCAGTTGTACCTGTAATGATCATTGAACGCGTAGAAGACGCTGTTCCTATGGCACAAGCACTAAAAAATGGTGGTATCACGGTATTTGAAATTACCCTTCGTACGCCTGTTGCTCTTGATGCAATTCGTGCGATTGCGGAAGCGATGCCTGATGCGATGGTAGGAGCAGGAACGGTACTTACCTGCGAGCAGTATGACGCTGCAGTTGAAGCTGGCGCAAAATTTGTGATTTCTCCAGGAATGACACCTAAGCTACTTAGCTATGCAAAATCTGGCACTGCACCTTTAATTCCAGGTGTGAGTACACCATCAGAAATCATGCAAGCATTAGAGCTTGGCTACCAGCAATTAAAATTCTTCCCTGCAGAAGCTAATGGTGGTGCTAAAGCTCTCGCCGCTATTGCAGCGCCATTACCACAAGTACAGTTCTGCCCAACTGGCGGCATTAGCCCAGCAAACGTTGATCAGTACAAAGCGGTGAAATGTGTTGCCACCGTTGGTGGTTCTTGGATGCTACCTAAAGATCTGATTGATAATGGTCAGTGGGAAGAAATCACCAAACTTTCTCAAGAGGCGGTAGCGCTATTAGCGTAATGCTAAATCAATCAGTGATTAATAAATAAAGATTGATGAATAAATGTAGGCAGCGCACGTGACTCTCGTGCGCTGTTTTTTTATTACTTACTTTCTACTTCAGGCTTTCCTAAGCTCTCGCCTAAGTACAAGCTATAACCAATATCTTGAATAGGATTAGCCACTTTCTTTCCTGCTAATTTCTTCAATAATAATGTCGCAGCTGCAGCACCAATTTCTTCACGTGGTGTATTCACACTCGCAAGCGTCGGTGAAATCGCTTTACCAATATCTAAGGCGTTATAACCTGCAATGGCTACCTGACTTGGAATGGCAACATTGTGCTCTTGGCAATGCATCATAGCGCCAATTGCTAAGTCATCATTGGTACAAAACACAGCATCTAACTCTGGGTGTTGCGAGAGAGCCTGACGCATTAATTCTCGCCCTTGGGTAAAGCTCGAGTGCTCTTCTGTCGAGACAATACGTGGCGTTAGTCCTTTTGCTTCCATCGCTTGAATATAGCCGTCACAACGCAATTGGGTACGGCGATCTAATCGCGCAGCGAAATAAACAATATTGCAGCGTCCGTATTCAATCATCTTAGAGACTAAATCAAATGCCGCCTGCTGGTGATCCAACCCTACCGCCATATCAATTGGGTGTTCAGGCAAATCAATCGTTTCTACCACTGGAATAGCCGCAGCATTGATCATCTTATAACTGCGTTCGCTGTGAATACTTTCAGTCAAAATCAAACCATCAACATGGTAAGACAATAACGAAGCAATCTTCTCTTCTTCCTCTTCCGCACTGTAGCCATAGTGGGTGATCAGGGTTTGATAACCTTCTTTTTTGGTTACCGATTCAATCCCTTGTAACAAAGAAGCAAACACTTGGTTAGATAACGATGGCAGTAAGATCCCAATCGCCTTACTGTTACGGTTCGATAAAATATCAGGCGCGCGACTGGCGACATAACCTAGCTCTTCCACCACTACCGCGATTTTTTCTCGTGTACTTTCAGCCACAGAGCTAGGATCACGCAAATAACGACTCACCGTCATTTTTGTTACTCCCACCTGTTTTGCAACATCATTTAATGTGGGACGGTGTTTCGGTTTGGTTGTCATTAGTCTGTCCTGACGATGAAATGAAGAAAATAAAATGCAATAGACGTAGATTATGAGGTAAATCTAATAGCAGCAACTATTTATCTGTAATTTCATTACGATTAGATTGTTTACGCCCCGCCTTAAAAGCGATTTTACCGAATGTAATTATTGCAACAAAGAAAAAACTCAATGAGAAAAGTGGCACTTAGGTCACGAAAAACGTAAAATCCCGCCTTAACTTTGTATCACTAGGTGATACGAACTGATCTGGAATCAGAATAAGAGAATATAGAGCAATGTTTAAACCAGAATTACTTTCACCTGCAGGCAGCCTTAAAAACATGCGTTACGCATTTGCCTACGGCGCTGATGCCGTTTATGCAGGTCAACCTCGCTACAGTCTTCGCGTTCGTAATAACGAGTTCAACCACGAAAACCTAAAGATTGGTATTGATGAAGCACATGCTCAAGGTAAAAAGCTATATGTGGTATGTAATATTCAACCGCATAACTCAAAGCTAAAAACCTTCATTCGCGATCTTAAACCAATCGTAGAAATGGGCCCTGACGCACTTATCATGTCAGATCCAGGTCTTATTATGATGGTTCGTGAAGCATTCCCTGAGGTTGTTATTCACCTGTCAGTTCAAGCCAACGCAGTTAACTGGGCAACAGTGAAATTCTGGGCTAGCCAAGGTGTTGAGCGTGTCATTCTATCTCGTGAGTTATCACTAGAAGAAATCGAAGAAATTCGTGAGCATTGCCCTGACACTGAACTAGAAATCTTCGTTCACGGTGCTCTTTGCATGGCTTACTCTGGTCGCTGCCTACTTTCTGGTTACATCAACAAGCGCGATCCAAACCAAGGCACTTGTACAAATGCTTGCCGTTGGGAATATAAAACAGAAAAAGCGACTGAAAACGATGCGGGTCAAATCGTTGAAATTCAAGACGCAGTGCAAACACAAGACGTTGAAGAGCGTCCTGATAATACACTAGGTCTAGGAAAACCAATTGATGATGTTGTGCTACTAAGCGAATCTCACCGTCCTGAAGAAAAAATGGCGGCGTTTGAAGATGAGCATGGTACTTACATCATGAACTCAAAAGATCTTCGTGCTGTTCAACACGTTGAGCGTCTAACTAAAATGGGTGTTCACTCACTGAAGATTGAAGGCCGTACTAAGTCGTTCTACTACTGTGCTCGTACTGCGCAAGTTTACCGTAAAGCGATTGATGATGCTGTTGCAGGTAAACCATTTGATGAATCATTACTAGGCACATTAGAAAGCTTAGCGCACCGTGGTTACACTGAAGGTTTCCTACGTCGTCACACCCATGACACGTACCAAAACTATGACTACGGTTACTCAATTTCTGATTCTCAACAATTTGTTGGTGAGTTCACAGGTAAACGCCGTGGTGATCTTGCTGAAGTTGAAGTGAAGAACAAGTTCGTTGTTGGTGATAGCCTTGAAGTAATGACACCAAAAGGTAACGTTATCTTCAATCTTGAGACGATGGAAAACCGTAAGTCTGAAGTAATTGATGACGCGAAAGGCAATGGACACTTCGTATTTATCCCTGTACCAGCTGATATGGATCTTGATTTTGGTCTGTTAATGCGTAACTTGGGTAATGGCGAAGATACACGTAACCCTCACGCTCCTAAAGACGGTAAATAAGCACTATGGCACTGCTCATTACAAGCAAATGCATTAACTGCGACATGTGTGATCCTGAATGCCCTAACGAGGCGATCACCATGGGTGATAGCATCTATGAAATAAACCCAGATCGCTGTACTGAATGTAAAGGGCATTACGACAAGCCGACCTGTCAGTCGGTTTGTCCAATCACCAACTGCATTATTACCGATCCTGATCACGTTGAATCTGACGATGAACTGCTAGAAAAGTTTGTTACCTTACAAGGTCTTGCTTAGTTCTTATTCGATCCAACCATCAAACAATAAAAAAGCGCCTTGCGGCGCTTTTTTTATACCTATACACAGTTAATTTAGTAAAATTAACTATTAATAAGCACCTTACACTGAGCAGGTAACACTGGCTTCGGTTTAGGTTTTGGTTTTGGTTTAACCGCCGGTTTATTTGACTCAGGCTTTTTAAAATCTGGTGACCATGAGGCTAACTCTTTACCACAGCCATCACCTGCTGGTGGTGGGGTTTGTGGCTCACAGTAGGTGCTGCCTTCAGGACAATTTAACCGGACATGGAAATGGTAGTAATGACCAAACCAAGGACGAACTTTACGTAACCAATCACGATCTTTCCACTCCGTTTTACAAAGCTGCTCTTTGATCACAGGATGAACGAATATACGGGCGACACGATCATCACTTGCCGCAAGCTGGATCAAATGCGCTTGTTTACTGCTCCAGTTCTTTTCGATGATTTTGTGATTTTTCACATCAACCATAGGTAGTGCTGAAACTGTTTTTAGATCGTTCTGTGATAACGGTTTTTCTGGAATACGTAACCAAATATCTGCATCCAAGCCTGTTTGGTGGCTGGCGTGACCTGATGAAAAGCGTCCACCACGAGGCATCGCAATATCTCCCACCAGCACATTACCAATTTTCAGTTGCTGTGCTGTTTTCATTAACTCTTTTAAGAAAGTGATTGTTTCAGGGTTACCATAGTAACGGCCGCGTTCAGCGCGGATAACTTGATAACCATCACCTTCCAGTGGCAGTGCTTCCGCGCCTGCTAAACACCCATTCGAGTATGAGCCGATAGACATTGACTCACCAGATGTTGGTGTTTTTACTTTTTCCCAAGGTGTTGCTATCACGCTCGTACTTGAAGCTACAAGTAACAATCCTGTTAATATTTTCCCTAACACAACTGATTCCTAATTATGATAAAAAACAAATCATAACTTATGCATTTTAATGACTCCAATAAAATCATACTGTTAATCATTTATAATTCACAGTTATAAAAATATTTATATATCACCTATAATTAAAAGTCTGGTTATCTTATACAACTAAAATTAAAGGGGATTATTGGTTTGTTTAAGTCAGTCTTTGTTACTTTTACTTATTTAACATGATTATTACTGATTAATGGAAATATAAACAAAGAAAGTATTAACGTCATAAACCTCTTATATTATTTTATAAATAATCTAGGTTTTAATTTTATGAAATATGCTTAATTTATTATTCTATGTTTTTTTGTATAAATAGTAGCCCTACCTTCTCGACAAAACCCTATTAATGTCAATCCAGATTCTTCAGCTAAATTAATCGCTAATGCTGTAGGTGCTGATACTGCAAATAATATCTCCACACCGACAGATGTTGCCTTTTGCACTATTTCATAACTAGCACGACTGGTAATTAAGATTGCACCTTTGGTAAGTTGCGAATATTTTGCACGAGCGCCTATTAACTTATCTAGCGCCACATGACGACCAACATCTTCATAAATCGCCGCTAATTCACCGTGTTCATTTAACCATACGGCAGCATGGGTACAACCTGTACGGTTAGCGAGTTCCTGATTCTCATGTAGAAACTTAATAGATTGATTAATAATAGAAAGAGGCATTCTTTGCGTATCAGGAACCGTATTTACAGGCTTCATTGCTTGCTTTAAATGTTCAATACCACACAACCCACAACCGGTTCTTCCTACCAGTTGTCGACGCTGTTCTTTTAGCATCATAAAAGCACGATTTTGTAATTCTATATAAACTTCTATCCCCTCTTTACTACTTTTTATATCAATATTTTTTATTTCTTTAATATTATTAATAATTCTTTCAGATAATGAAAAACCAATTGCGAAGTTTTCTAGATTTGATGGGGTTGCCATCATTACTGCATGAGATATTCCATTATAAATAAGCGCAATGGGAACTTCTTCAGCAATAAAGTCTTCACATTCTATTTTTATTCCGTTCTTATATTTAATTATTTCATGAACAGAATATTCCTGATGCTCTATATATTCATCAGTAATTAAACAACTAGACATTTATTATTTCACACAAAGATTTGACGATATTATATTCGCGCCTATAATATCCGACCTCTTATGTAATACAATTCTTTTTATAATAATTAGGTGAGTTGACTTTGAATATAAGTAGACGTCAATTATTTAAATTGTGCGCGGGAGCTGTCGCTACGACATCTATTGCCTCCCTTGCCACAATACCGCAAAAAGCTTGGGCGCAAGCTCGAGAATTTAAATTAACAGCAGCAAAAGAAACGCGTAATACGTGTTCTTACTGTTCTGTTGGTTGCGGAACTTTACTTTACAGTACTGGTGCAGCAAACGGTAATATCAAACAAAAGGTATTCCACGTTGAAGGTGATCCCGATCATCCAGTAAGTCGTGGTGCATTATGTCCAAAAGGTGCGGGTCTAGCTGGTTTTGTTAACAGCGAACAACGTTTGAAATTCCCCGAATATCGCGCACCTGGTTCAGACAAATGGCAACGTATTTCATGGGATGAAGCATTCACTCGTATTGCCAAGTTAATGAAGCAAGACCGTGATGAAAACCTTGTTAAAACAAATGAGCAAGGCACCACAGTTAACCGCTGGCTAACCACAGGTATGCTATGTGCTTCGGCAGAAAGCAACGAAAATGGTTGGTTAACACAAAAATTTGCCCGTGGTTTGGGCATGGTTCCAGTTGACACTCAAGCGCGTATTTGACACGGCCCAACGGTAGCAAGTCTTGCTCCAACATTTGGCCGCGGTGCGATGACCAACAACTGGGTTGACATTAAAAATGCCAACGTAATCCTTGTAATGGGCGGCAACGCAGCAGAAGCACACCCTGTAGGCTTCCGCTGGGCAATTGAAGCTCAAAAAACCAATAACGCTGAAATCATTGTGGTTGATCCACGTTTCACGCGTACTGCAGCAGTGGCTGATCACTATGCACCAATCCGTTCTGGTGCTGATATTGCCTTCCTATTAGGTGCTATTCGTTACCTGATCGCAAGCAGCCAAGTAAATCACGAATATGTAAAAGCCTACACTAACGCTAGCTTTATCGTACGTGATGATTACGCATTCCATGATGGTCTGTTCTCAGGTTATGACGCAGAGAAACGTCAGTACGATCGTAGTAGCTGGTTCTACAAGCTAGACGATAACGGCTACGCAATGAAGGATGAATCCCTACAACATCCTCGCTGTGTATGGAACTTACTGAAAGAACACGTATCTCGCTACACACCTGATGTAGTTTCAAACATCACAGGTACGCCTGTTGATATGTTTGAACACGTATGTAAGGCGCTAGGTAGCACTGCTGCCGATAACCGTGTTGCCACTATTTTGTACGCAACAGGTTGGACTCAGCACTCAAAAGGCGCTGAAAACATCCGTTGTATGGCAATGATCCAGTTACTTCTAGGTAACATGGGTATGGCTGGCGGCGGTGTTAACGCCCTACGTGGTCACTCAAATATCCAAGGTATTACTGACCTTGGTTTGTTAGCACAAAATCTGCCGGGTTACTTGAAACTGCCATCTGATAAAGATGTCGATCTTGCCACTCACCTTAAGCACCACACACCAGTGGCACTTGAAGCAGATCAAACTAACTACTGGCAACACTACCCGTCTTTCTTCGTATCATTACTGAAGTCGTTCTACGGTAAAAATGCAACCGCAGAAAATAACTTTGGTTACGACATGATGCCGAAGTGGGATCAGGGTTACGACATGCTTCGCGTCTTCGACATGATGAAGAAAGGCGAAATGAACGGTTACATCTGTCAAGGTTTTAACCCTGTTGGCTCTATGTCCAACAAGCAAAAAACATTGGATGCGTTATCTAAGTTGAAATACTTAGTGGTTATCGATCCGCTAGCGACAGAAACATCAACGTTCTGGCAGAACAAACCAAACGTAAACGAAGTGGATACCAAGAATATCCAAACGGAAGTATTCCGTTTACCTTGTGCATGTTTTGCTGAAGAAGATGGCACCATCGTAAGTTCAGCGCGCTGGTTACAGTGGCACTGGAAAGCGGCAGATATGCCGGGAGAAGCGAAAGGTGATGCTGAGATCTTAGCGGGTATCTTCATGAAGATGCGTAATATGTACCAACAACATGGTGGTACATACCCAGATCCAATCCTTTCTCTAGATTGGAACTACGCCATTCCTGATGCGCCAAACACTAAAGAATTAGCACAAGAACTTAACGGTAAAGATGCTAACGGCAACCAGCTATCTAGCTTTGCTCAACTAAAAGCTGATGGTTCTACTACAGCAGGTTGTTGGCTGTACACCGGTAGTTGGACTCCTGCGGGTAACCAAACTGCACGTCGTGATAACAGCGATCCATCTGGTTTAGGTTTAGCACCAAACTGGGCATGGTCTTGGCCTGCTAACCGTCGTGTTCTGTACAACCGTGCATCAACACGTCCTGACGGCACACCTTGGGATAAGTCACGTACTTTAGTTGAATGGAATGGTAGCAAATGGGTTGGCCCTGATGTGCCTGACTTTAACGCTAAGCTTCCACCATCAAGCAATGCGGGTCCATTTATCATGCAGCCAGAAGGCGTTGGTCGTCTATTTGCATTAGATAAAATGGCTGAAGGTCCGTTCCCTGAACACTACGAACCGTTTGAAACACCCATTGGTACCAACCCATTACATAAGAATGTGGTATCAAACCCAGCGGCACGTATTTTCAAAGACGATCTTGCACAGCTTGGTCAAAAAGAGCAATTCCCATTTGTGGGTACGACTTACCGCTTAACGGAGCACTTCCATACGTGGACAAGTCACTCTCACTTCAACGCTGTTCTACAACCAGAACAATTTGTTGAGATTGGCGAAGGCTTGGCAAAAGAGCGTGGCATTAAGAATGCTGACATGGTTCGTGTCATCTCTAAGCGTGGCTTCATTGAAGCAAAAGCGTATGTGTCTAAGCGTATTACACCACTGCATGTTAATGGCCAAGCCGTTCACACTGTGGGGATTCCTATTCACTGGGGTTATGAAGGCGACACCAAACCTGGCTACTTAGCAAATGCGCTATCGCCATGTGTTGGTGATGCTAACTCACAAACGCCAGAGTACAAGGCATTCTTGGTTAACGTGGAAAAGGTGAAGTAAGCCATGGGTATGGAATCACAGAATATTATTCGTAGTTCTGCGACATCATCGCTAACGCCTTCACCTGATGCGCGTAAACGCCAAATTCAGGTAACAAAGCTTATCGATGTAACGTGCTGTACTGGCTGTAAAGGCTGTATGGATGCGTGTAGCGAATGGAACAACTTACGCGGCAAAGTCGGTACCTTTGAAGGTACCTACCAAAATCCGCCAAATACAACCGCTGAAACATGGACCACTATCCACTTCAAAGAAATTGAAGAAGATAACAAGTTCAAATGGTTATTCAGCAAACACAGCTGTATGCACTGTTCTGATCCTGGCTGTTTAAAAGCCTGTCCAGAGCCTGATGCTATCGTGCAATACGAAAACGGTGTTGTCGATTTTAACTCTGAAAAATGTGTTGGTTGTGGTTACTGTATTGCGGGTTGCCCATTCGACATTCCACGTATGAACCCAGTCGATAACCGTGTTTACAAGTGTACTTTGTGTCTTGATCGCCTACAGGCAGGTCAAGTGCCTTCATGTGCTAAAACCTGTCCAACAGGCGCACTACGTTTTGGCGAGCGAGAAGAAATTCTTGAATACGCTAACCAACGAGTGGCTGCACTGCAAGCCAAAGGTCACAAGAACGCGGGTATTTACAACCCAGCCGGTGTGGGCGGCACACACGTGATTTATGTTCTACACGATATTACTGATCCTGAACGTTACGATCTGCCAAAAGATCCAAAGATCAGCGAAACAGTGAAATTGTGGAAAGACGATGTGAAGCCACTTGCAGCAGCAGGTTTAGTGGGTACGCTTGCGTTAGCAGCGATTCACCGTGTAACTGTTGGTCGCAGCCGTGTTGCGGAAGAAGAAGGAGATGAAAAATGAGTTTGAATAAAACAATTTTACGTCATAAGCCTTTAGATCGCGTTGTGCACTGGACAGTAGCACTAACGGGGATCTGGACTCTATTGTCTGGTTTATCTTTTATGTTCGCACCATTGCACTTCCTTAGCTATGTCTACGGTTCACCGCAACTTGCACGTATTTTGCACCCATTCGGCGCAATTGTGATGACAATCGGACTTGCGTTTTTAGTTGCACGCTACTGGAGCCATAACCACTTTGAAAAAGGTGATCTCCAGTGGATGCTAAAAGTTAAAGACGTCTTAACCGAGAACGAAGAAAACGTACCAGAAGCTGGACAATACAACGCAGGTCAAAAAATGATCCTACGTCAATTTATTGCTTGTGGTCTGATCCTTCTTGTTACCGGTTTGATTGCATGGCGTGCCTACTTTGCGGCTTACTTCAGCATTGATGTCGTTCGCATTGCACTGATTGTTCACTCAATCACAGCCATTGTTTTTGCTCTTAGCCTGATTATCCATGCTTACATGGCGTACTGGGTAGAAGGCTCTATCGATGGCATGTTAGAAGGGAAGGTTTCTCCAGCTTGGGCGAAAAAACACCACCCTCGTTGGCTACGTTCGCTAACTAGCGGCAAAAACCAACACTAACAACATGATTAAAAGCGGTAAGCCTGCACTTACCGCTTTACCTTTTTATACCAACCAAGGTTTACTTTGGTTGGTATTCTTGTCATTGGAAAACAGCATGAGCGTTAAAATTCTAGATAAAAATACCATTATTAAACAAAAAAGTGATGGCTTTACTCCGTTAATTATTGGTGATCCTGCAACCATTTTTTCAGCTCGTGCCGAGCGTTTACGTGCACTGGCTAAAGACTCTTTCATGGCAGATTACCTACTATTAGCCGGACAAATTGTTCAACAACAAGCGCGATTGGCCGAAGACTTTGCCCAACCAGTTGCTAACTTTGCATCAGAAAATGCTTTAACTTGGCCGCTATCTTTAGATCAAGCTTGGTTTCCAATCTTAGAAGCCATGCTAGCGCAATTAACCACCTCATTACGTTTAGTTGCATCTGACGACATTGTAAAAGTGATCGATTCACTTCAAGATCTTGATAGCGACACCCTACACCATTACTTCACAGCACTTCAGCATAACCAGCCTGAGCGTGTACCTGCTGATCTCGCTATTTTGCTATGGGCTTGTATTAATACATTCACCAGCCTACTTGTAAAAACCACGGCACTAGAGTGGCAACCCGAGCCCAATGTAAAACAGCATTTCTGCCCTCTTTGTGGTGGTGCGCCAGTGGCAAGTTTGATTAAAGGCAGTGGCCACCGTTACTTGCATTGCAGCCAATGTGAAACGGAGTGGCATCGTCTTCGTGCTGAATGTACTCAATGTGCGGATGGTGAAAATATTCATCTACAAAGTGAAACCCTAGAAGATGCGGTACGTGCTGAAACTTGCGGTCACTGTAATAGCTACCTCAAGATTTTATTTTTAGAAAAGCAACCAAACCTTGATCCTATCGCAGACGATCTTGCGACATTAGTGTTAGATCATAAGCTAAACCAAAACGAATTATACCGTAATGGATTTAACCCATTCTTTTTACCACTAATACAGTAATACTGAGAGCGATATGACAGCCCAAGCACTCTATGCCCACTTACCCAGTGTTGATCTGATTTTAAATCACGAATTACAACAGCCTTTGATCCATCAATTTGGTAAAGAGCACATCACTACGCTTGTTCGTCAATTATTAGATCAAGCCCGCGAGACAATTCGAGATCAACAACAATTACCTCAGTGGCTGACACTTAATGAGTGCGACGGGCTGGCACTATCGCAACAGAAACTTGCACGTATAAATCTGTTTTCTCATCATCTCGCGCAATCGACCCTGCCTTTACAACATCAAGGGCAACGTCGTGTTTTTAACTTAACCGGTACTATCTTACACACCAATTTAGGTCGTTCGCTGCAAGCAGAAGCTGCAATAAAAGCGGTGACAGAGGTGATGCGTTTCCCTTCGACTTTAGAGTATTCTCTCCAGCAAGGTAAACGAGGCCACCGCGATCAAGCCATCAGTGAACAACTCCAACAGCTCATTGGTTGTGAAGATGCGTGCTTAGTAAATAACAATGCCGCTGCGGTACTGTTAATGCTAGCCAGCCTTGCCAGTGGAAAAGAAGTCATTGTATCGCGTGGTGAGTTAGTTGAAATTGGTGGCTCATTTCGCATTCCAGATGTCATGCGACAAGCAGGGTGTCAGCTCGTTGAAGTCGGTGCCACGAATCGCACTCACTTGAAAGACTATCAACAAGCGATTAATGAAAATACCGCGTTACTGATGAAAGTACACACCAGTAACTACATGATCCAAGGCTTTACCAGCGCGGTATCTGAAGCTGAACTCTGTGCGTTGGGACGCGCAATGCAAGTACCAGTGATCAGCGATTTAGGCAGTGGGTCATTAATCGATTTAGCCCAATACGGACTACCAAGCGAGCCGATGCCACAAAAGATGCTGCAAGATGGCATTGATTTAGTGAGCTTTTCTGGCGATAAATTACTCGGTGGACCACAAGCTGGGATCATTGCTGGGAAATCTGAACTCATTGAACAGCTGCAACATCACCCACTTAAACGTGCACTTCGCTGTGACAAGATGACCTTAGCAGCGCTTGAAGCAACATTGAATTTATACCGTCATCCAGAGCGTTTACCTTGCGATCTCCCTACGCTGTCTATGTTAACTCGCAGCCTTGATACGCTGACAGATTTGGGGGAACGTCTAGTACCTTACTGTCAGCAATTGGTTGGTCAGTACTTTACAGTAACGGTGATGCCTTCAATGGGGCAAATAGGCAGTGGTGCGCTACCCACCGAACAACTTGAATCTGTCGCGTTATGTTTCAGTGTTAACAATAATCAAACATCCTACACGCTTAATGATCTTGCGGATCTTTTAGCAAGCGGTGAGATCCCAATTATCGGTCGTATTCACCATGACAAACTGTGGTTATGTTTACGTGGGATCAGCCATGAACAAGATTTCATGACTCAGCTTGCTCAACTTTCACTTTCTAATGCTAATCACGAATAACAAAGAACTAATAACGCCACTTTATGATAATTGCCACCGCTGGCCATGTTGATCATGGTAAAACCCATTTACTTCAAGCCCTAACAGGCACCAATGCTGATCGCTTACCAGAAGAGCAAAAACGTGGGCTAACCATTGATTTAGGGTATGCGTTTATGCGCTATCACTCACAGCAAACGCAACAACAAGAAACCCTCGGATTTATTGATGTACCGGGTCACGAGAAGTTTCTTTCCAACATGCTCGCCGGTGTCGGTACAGCCCATCATGCGATGCTGATTGTCGCAGGTGATGAAGGCATGATGGCGCAAAGCTATGAGCATTTAGCCATTTTGCGTTTATTGGCGATGGATAGCCTAACAGTGGTGATCACCAAATCAGATCTCACTACCTTAGAGCAACAACAGCAGTTAGAAGCACAACTCACTCAACTCTTATTTCAGCAAGGTTTTACCGAGCCAACAATATTTCATTGCTCCGCGTTTACTGGTGATGGTATTGATGTACTTAAAGCTCACTTAATCGCTTTAGCTGACAATGAAAAACAGCAACAAAATGATTTAGGCTTTCGTCTTGCCATTGATCGTGCTTTTCATGTAAAAGGGGCAGGATTGGTTGTTACTGGGACGGCATTAAGTGGCAGCATAAAGGTCGGTGATAGCCTGAATTTTGTTAGCCATAACAAACTTAAGCAAGGTCAAACACAGGCAAAAACTGTCCGTATAAAAGGTTTACACGCCCAAGGAAATACAGCGCAAACGGCAACAGCAAACCAGCGTGTAGCGATGAATATCGTTGGTGACATTGATAAGAACGAGCTTAGCCGTGGCGACTGGTTAGTCAACATTGTGCCCGATGCCGTGATCAATCGCGTAACGATTACACTGGCTGCCAATACCGATATTAAACACTGGCAAGCAGTACAACTTTTCCATGCTGCAGCCCATACCACTGGTCGTATTGCGCTACTTGAAACAGATAAGGTGAAGGCAGGCGAGCATGTACTGGCTGAGATTACCTTCGATAGTCCATTATGTTTAGCAGAGCAAGATCGTCTATTACTGCGCGATCCCGCTTTAAAAACAAACCTTGGTAGTGGCGTCGTCATTGATTTACTGCCGCCGAACCGTGGTAAGCGAAAGGCAGAGCGTTTAGCTTATTTAACCCAACGTGCAGAACTTGATTCCCTTAAAGATATTATTGCCTTTAAACTTGCCAATAAACCACAATCTATCAGTGAGTTAACCTGGCAGCATCAAAGTCAGCACATCGAACAAGTCGCAGGTAGTCATGTTGAAAATGATATTACCCAGTACGGTGATTTCCTTTGTACTTCTGAGTATCAAGTACAACTACAAGACAACATGATTGAAAAACTCGCGTTATACCATCAACAAGAAAATGACCACATCGGCTTAGGTAAAGATCGTCTTTATCGCATTGCAGCACTCAACCAACCTGCTGCTATTTTTAATGAGCTGTTGGCTCAGCTATTAGCCCAGCAAACCATTATCAATACTCGTGGTTGGTTACACCTTGCCAACCACCAGCTACAACTCACAGAGCTTGAACAAAAAAGCTGGCAGCGCATTGCCCAAATCATGCAGCAAAGTTCAACCCCTTGGTGGGTGCGCGATCTCGCCAATGAATGTGATCTTGATGAAGACGAATTGCGTGCTCTGAGCTATAAATTGGCACAACTGGGCTATATCTCTGCGATTGTTAAAGATCGCTATGTAAGCCACGACTATTTGATCTCGATTGCTAATCGTGTCCGTGAACATATTGAACACCATCAAAAACTGGAAACAGCAGAGTTTAGAACGATTAGTCTACTAGGACGAAAAGTCGCCATTCAGATCTTGGAGTATTTCGATAAGATTGGTTTTACAAAAAGGAAATTTAACTATCGCGAACTGCGAGATGAAGGTTTACTAAAAGGATAAACAAATGAAGTGGCGGAAGAACATAGGAGTCGAACCTACCCAGGACTGCTGGCAGCCCTACCCGGATTTGAAATCCGGACGCATCACCGGATACGCCGTTCTTCCTCATTTGTGTGATGTATTTTATGCATTAAAGGTATAGTTATCAACTGCTATCACCATATTTCAGGGATAGCAGTTGTTTTTTAAGAACAACTGATTAAATATCAAGCTACTTCATTTGCTGTTCTAAATTTAAAATAGTGAGCGCGTTACTTACACTGGTTGCTAATACATCAACAACCCCAGAACGCAGTGCGCCTAATAATGCTAAGGCTTTACTATTCTCTGCTGCCGTTACCACAACAGTTGGAATATTTCGTAATTCTTCCATGGTTAAACCAATAACACGATCGCTCATCATGGTATCGGCTTGTTTTCCATGGCTATCAAAAAAGTCATAGCCCGCAATATCACCGACCACACCTTTACGAATTCGCGCTTCAACAATTTCTTGTGGTGTAAACCAACCTAACTTCACCATATGGCTATTTTCATTCATATCGCCTACGCCAACCAACGCTAAATCAGCACGACGAGCACGATCTAAGGTTTCTTTTACCGTGCCATTTTTCATAAATGCTTCTTTCACTATGATGTCGTCAACATAAGCGGGGGCATACAAGGTTTCACTAATACCATCATATTTTTTCGCCAATTGGCGACAAATGTGATCGGCATTAATGGCATTGCCTGAGCGGTGCGTACCACCAATACCAGAAACAAATCGACATTTACGATGCGGCACAACACCAACATGATTAGCAATAGACGCGATATTACGTCCTTGCCCAACCGCAACCACCATATCATCAGTTAATGTCGTCGTTAGGTAGCTCGAAACTAGACTTGCCACTTGCTGACGTTGGGTTTCGTCATCAGGCTGATCGAGTGCAACCAATGCGCGTTTTAAGTTAAAACGCTCAATCAATTGCTGTTCTAATTTTTCACTAAAAACAGGGTGATATTTAACGGTAATTTCCACTACCCCTTCATCACGCGCACGACGAAGTAAACGACCGACTTTAGCGCGAGACATACCAAAGCGCTGAGAGATCTCTTCTTGAGTAGCACCATCCTGATAATAAGCAATAGCGATCTCGGTAAGTAAATCACTGTCTACATGGTTACTGTCAGTACTGCTTATGCTCATTTTTGTGCCCTTTGTGTGAATAACCAATTTATTTATATTATCGGTTTATTCTATCACTGAGCAGAACAAAGCAATACTGACTAAACTCTCACATTTAGACGTGTACAGCTTTCACTCATAAAAACAGCACAAAAGTGAACATGTTTTTTACCATCTATAGGCCAACTCCTAACGCCACATATAACAGTCTGATATATAAACACTTAATATCACGTACAGCTTTTTACCTTAAATGTACCAAAAGCTAAAAAGGCTGCACACAATTCATTACGCACTCATCGCTTCATCCACCAGTACTATCGGATAACCTTGCGAACACTGCTCTACTCGTCCTTTGACACCATAAGCGTTACGTAATACCTCTGCTGTTAACACTTGCTCTCCTTTGCCCATCACGACCAATCCATCAGGGCTGAGGACCAACACTTTATCGCAAAAACGTAAGGCTAAATTTATGTCATGGATAGCGACAAGACCAATACCACCAGTTTGCGCCAAATTTTGTTTTACAGCCTGAAGTACACTAATTTGCCAATGCAGATCTAACGCACTGGTTGGCTCATCAAGTAATAATAATCGAGGCTCTCGAATCAGCACTTGCGCTAATCCGATCATCTGTCGCTGCCCACCTGACATTTGTGCAAGTTGTTTAAGTGCTAAATGGGTTATTCCTAATTGGGAAAATGTTTTTTCAATGATTTGCTCAATATAACTTTTACTCAGTTCGGGTTTTACCGCGCGACAAGCACTAAATACAATTTCATAAGCAACAAGGCTAGTTGCCTGAGGCAGTGTTTGTGGCAAGTAACCGATTCTTCTGGCACTTTCGCTAAGGGCTAACTGACTTAATATTTCGCCATCAAGAGACACATCACCTTGATATTTTTGTAATCGCGCTATCGCTTTGAGCAATGTCGATTTACCTACTCCATTAGGGCCGAGTACCGCCACCAACTCACCATTTTGGATCGGCTCAACAGAAAGTTGCTCAATGATCTTTTGCTGACCATACCCCGTTGTGAGGCTATTAATATTTAATGACATTACAACTTCCCTTTACTCGATAAAATAAGGCTCATGAAGAATGGGATACCAATTAATGATGTTACGATTCCAATTGGTAAAATCACTCCAGGGATCAAGCTTTTACTCGCGATGGAAGCCAGCGATAACAACAATGCACCGGCAATGGCACTCCCCGGAAGAAAAAAGCGATGATCTTCGCCTAATAACATTCTTGTTATATGAGGACCGACTAACCCAACAAAGCCAATTTCCCCCACAAACGCCACAGCGACAGCCGTTAATAAGCTCACTCTCAACAACACCATTAAGCGCATGCGCTCTACGCGAATACCGATACTTCTTGCTTGATCTTCTCCCGAGCGAATCGCTGTCATCGCCCATGCTTGACGCATAGAAAGCGGGAAACACACCGCAAAGACAAGTGCGACAATCAACACTTTTTCGTTATTTGCTCGCACCAAACTGCCCATGGTCCAAAACACTATCTGTTGTAAAGCATTACTGTCTGCGACAAACATTAATAAACTGACTAAGGCGTTAAGGGCAAAAAAGAGTGAAATACCAAACAAGATCACGGTATTAACCGATGCGCCTTGGCTTCGTGATAACACCACCACCAAAAGTGATGCTAAAAGCGCAAAAGCAAAAGCAAACAAAGGCAGAATGTAGTCAAAGCGAAACGGTAACCACGACCAATCAAATAAGATAGCAACCGCCGCGCCTAATGTTGCAGCCGCACCAATGCCTAAGGTAAACGGACTCGCTAACGGATTATTTAAAGAGGTTTGCATTTCAGCCCCCGCTAACCCTAATGCCGCACCAACAACAATGGCCATTAAAGCGTAAGGGATCCTGACATCAAAAATAATCACTTGTTGGACGGGATCGAGTACTTCTGGCTGAAAGAGCGCAGAAAAAATATGGTTTAAGCCAATTTGAGACGGGCCGGTTGCAGTATCAATAACCCATGCAATGACAAGTGCTATCGCCATCATACTTAACAAGAGAATTCGTTTAATCACAAAGCGCCGATAACGCTGTGACAAACTGGTTGTTTGATGGTTTTCATCAACACTTAATGTGGCTGATTTCATGATATTTCCTTTATCTTACAAAGCCAAAAACCGGATAACAGTGACGTCATCCGGCTCATTGAATTAATTAAAACAACACTAATATTTAATTTATAACGCCATCCAATAGGTACCATTAAGAGGCACTGGCTGATAATCACGATATAGTGTTTCTAATGTTTTTTGTGGTGATAGCTCAGCAAACGTTTTGGGGTAGGCCCATTTAGCAAACGTCTGAATAGCAACAATATTGAGCGGCGTATTATAAAAATGGTGCCAGATAGAATAAGCCCGTTTATTTTTCACTGCGGTTAATTGATTAAGTGGCGGTCGTTGAGTAATGGCAGCCAAAGACTGGTGTGCTACTTTGGCACTAATACTGGTACCAAGAACAATATATTGCGGTGCTTCTTTTTGAGTCTGGGTTGAGCCAACAGCAGTACCAATATAAATGTCAGGCTGATGCGTTAATAAATACTCTTGATTTAATACGCCCACAGATCCCGGAAGTAGTGGCTGTGCCATATTCTTCACCCCAATAAAGTCAAGCATTTGAGCAACCATACCCCGAGCCATGGTCTCACAACATTCACCGTTAACACCTACACGACTATGAAGAAAGACTGTCGGAACATCTTCAGGTTTTACCGTTGCAAGACCTTGCTTCACCTTATCTAATTCTTGGTTATAAAATTGAATATAGCTTTTCGCTTGCGCTTCTCGACCCAGTACTTTGCCCATAACTTCTAGGCTGCGTAAGGTATTTTTCACCGGATCTTTGCGAAAATCGATAAAGACGACCGTTACGCCCGCACGCTCTAAAATTTCAATAATTTCGCTATTTCGCGCATTAGGCCCATGACCTTCGACACCTAAAAAAGCCACATCCGCTTTAAGCGCTAATGCGGTTTCTAAACTAAAACTCTCCGTTGCGCCTTTACCAAACAGAGGGATATTATCGATGTCAGGAAATGCGGTTTGATATTGTTGATAAGAATCAGGATCGACTAACTTCATGTCTCCCATCATACCGACAATACGAGATAACACTTGATCGCCTTCTAAAATCGCTAACGCGGGAATATAGCGACTTTCACTTAACAGTAATCTTTCCGCAGGTTGAGATATTACGACTTCTCGCCCAGCTAAATCCGTTACAGTAATGCTTTTCGCTACACTGTGAGTACTACATAAAACCAAGCAAACACTGAGCAGAGCAATAAGACGATTTTTTATTGATAGAAATTGCGGCATAACTTTCCCTTTGATCACATTCACCTAGCCTTAAACGAAAAAAGGAGAGACAGACGTCCCTCCTTGTTCATTTATTTAAAAGGCATACGCAACATTAAAGCGGATATCACGACCCGGCTCGCGTGGTGCACTCGCAATAGCGTTTACATCACCGTAGCTAGCATGATCACGATAATCTTTATCAAAGAGATTTTTAACTGCCAGAGAGAGTGTTAACTCTTCACCCGATAATGGTTGCCACTGGCTGTAAATATCATGAACGGCATAACCTGGCTTTTCACTGTAGTTAGTGACGTACTCTTCACCTTTATAGATTTCAACCACTTCTACTGCATCATCAAGACGAGCAACATAGCGACCTGTATAACCAATTAACAAGTTATCAAATACATAGTAATTAATATCCGCAACCCATGTATCACCTGTCGAGGTACCAATACCAAAGTTCTCATCAATTAAACGTTGACCATCAAGATCCGAGAGAGAGTGATTGAAGCTTAATGACATACTTAAATCATTGAAGGTGTAGCCAGCACGCGCAGTGAAACCTTTGGTTTCTAAGTCGCCTTGATTTTTCGCACTTTTACCGACCACATCGTCAATTTTATTAATGTACGCCGTTGCTGATAGATTTAGACCGCCGTTTACCCAGCTAGCCCCCACTTCGGTATTATGTGCTCGCTCTGCTTTACGGTTTGGATCTAACTCAATATCAGTCATGAATGAATCTGGGATCTGGGCGCCACGGAAAGCTTCTGCGTAACCGGCATAAACATTCAAACCCGGTATAACGCTGTAGTTCAGGCTAACATTAGGGCTAAAGCCTGAATGATCGACTTCTGTACCGTAAGAATCTTTTAATTTATATGTATCGTAACGACCACCAACACTTAATAGTAGCGGCTCAACAATACGGAAATCACTCTGTACATAGACGCCCGCAACAGTGCCTTTAAACTCATAAGTATCTGGGCTATAAGCTAAGAATGTGCCATCTGTTATATCTTTACGGTAATCAACACCATACGTAACAGCAAACAAGTTAAAGCTACTCGTGTTGCGAATATCACCACCATAGCTGTGTGTTTTCGCGATATTATTTGTTTCACGAGGTACGTCTGGACGACTCTTATGCTTTAGCTTAGTTTCGGTGTTATATGCGGTAACATCAAGATCAAGGTATGGGTTATCAGCAGGATTTAAACCGTAATTCAGCGTGAAAGTATCTCGGTTCATCTCTTGGTCAAGCGGGAAATTCTTTCTACTTTCAGCCCAGTGAGGTCGGAAGTTACGATACGCTTCATCACCGCGGTGATCATAACTTAAAGTGATTTTCTGCGCGTCAGTGATATCACCAACAAGTTTAATAAAGCCAACTTTGTTTTGTGCTTCAGTAAACGGCTGCTCGTTACCATCGCCATCTGTGTAGTTACCTAAATCGCTATACACCATAGTAGCAACAACGCTTACGTTGTCAGTAAGGTAACCATAGCCGCTGACGCTCGTTTTATATCCTTGCGTATTATCATAGTAGCCCGCCTTCACTAAGCCACCAAAACGTTCGTCACCTTGCAACATATCTTCAGCATCTTTGGTTTTAAAACGAATCGCACCACCCAGTGCCCCCGCACCATCTGTCGCACGTCCAGCACCCGCCGCAACTTCAACTTGTTTCAATAATTCTGGTTCTATTGATAAACGCCCTTGGTGGTGAAAAATATTGCCTGATTGAACAGCACCATCAATAGTCACGTTTAGCTGGCTATCTTCTAAACCACGAACATAAATCTTTTGAGCAACACCAGTACCGCCACCAATGCTGACTTCGGGATCTGTGCGGAAAATATCATTGATATCGTTGGCTTGTTGTCGTTCAAGCTGCTCAGAATCAATAAACACTTCTGTCGCTTGTAATGGGTTACCCATTACAACCATTTTTTCATGTTCACCTTCTGAGTCGGCAACCGCAATTTGTGTAAACAACGCACTTGAGACAGCAACCGTTGTCGGTAGCAGCTTGAATTTGCATCCTTTCAACATCTTAATTTTCCATTGTTAATGATAATAATTATCATTATTTTGCTTCTACGCACTAAGATGTAAATGCTTTTTACAATTGTTACAACCACACAACTAATTAATTACTATGAAAAAAGCCCTTACCTTTCGATAAGAGCTTTTTCCTTATTAACTAAAACTGTAACCAACGCCATGAGCCGTTTTCAGCCGCTCAACTGGCATACCTGCCGATACTAATTTTCGTCGAACTCGGCTTAAGTGCATATCTAAACTGCGGTCATATAAGCTAAACTCACGTGACAATACCTGTCGGTATAAATAGTCTTTACTCAGTACTTGATTCTGTTGAAAAGCTAATGTCCAAAGTAAATTAAATTGAATTGGTGTCATTGATAATGTGGTTTCTTTATAACTTACCGCTAAGCTTTGCTTATCCATTTTCAAATCATCAACAATTAATAACTTGGTTTTATTTGACGGTAATTGCCGCTGCTGAATACGTCTTAAAATCGCAATAACACGACACAAGACTTCCTTAATCGGCTGTTTACGTGGAATGTAATCATCTACACCATGGAAAAAACTGTTTACGCATTCAGTATCGCTATAGTTATCCGCTAATAAGACAATAGGAATGTGAGAAACTTGCCGGCACTGTTTTAAAAACGTAAACCCTTTCATTTCAGGTAATTGATTAGAGACCAGCATAAGATCTACTGTCGCATTTTTATAAACGTTTTCAGCTTCAAGTGCAGATTGGCAACGTTTGATCACAAAACCTTCACGCCAAAACAGTTCAATTAACTGCTGACCATAATTATGCTCAGGTTCCACAATTAAGATTGTTCTTGAATGATGGACCTTATCTATATTCATGCCAATCCCTAGCTAAGTATCTGTCACTTTATTGATAATAGTTATCACTATCAGTTAGGTGACTGATAGTATACGAGCGTTTTTTTATAATCAATGCCTATTTATCGAAATCAGTTAAATAAAAATTAAAACTAAAACAGTAATTCAGCCTGTTTTATATTCTCACCAAACCTATCTAATGCTTTTTTGTCATTTATTAAGATTTGCTTTACATTATTACCGAACCACTCAAGTGATGCGGTTGTATTTTTATTTCGAGATAATCCATCAATAAAATGTTGATAATCTAATACCCCCTCAAATAAAGGTGTCATTCCTTCACGGCTACCTGCTGGCGAATAAACGTTATCAGGTGAAAACACATTTAAATATTCTCGGGAAGCGATATTTTTTAAGTGGTAATGATCGACAAAATCACTAATTTGATTATGGAAATAATTAATATCAGCACCAGATTCCCAAACATGTAAGCTGTCAAAATTAATTTTTAAAGCCGGATGATAAACCTCATCTAAAAGCTGCAGAATCGATTCTGTCGTATCCGCTAAAGTATTGGGATGGGTTTCAACAAGTACATTTAGACCTTGTTGATGCGCGTATTCACAAATATGGCGTAGTCTTGTAACCAGCTTTTCTCGATCATTTTTATTAACCTTATCGCTGGCTTGATGCCCCGCAAAAGTACGTACTTTATTTGTGTTCCAATAGTTCGCTAACTTACAAATATGCGCACACTTTTGCTGAGTAACGGTTGGATCCCCCACTAAGGGTAAGTAATCACTTAGCATCGAAATCGAGAGTCCCATTTCCTTTAACCATTGAGCATCATATTGAGGTTGTGACTCCAGACTTATGGCATGCACCCCCCAAAGCTCGATACCTTGAAAGTCATGACTTCTTGCCCATTGCGCTAAGTGTTCTAATGACATTAATTGATGACGAAACGAAATAGTACAAATAGATAATTGCATATCAGCAAACCTCCATAACAGAATCACACGGTAAGTCGTTTAATTCACACCAATCGGAATACATATCAAATAACCCTTTTTTAATACGCTTTTCTGTTCTGTCTTGCTTATCCAACAAGTATTGAATACCTGTATATAAATTAAGATCTTTGGTTTCTGCCATTTTCATTGCTTGATACTGAATACTGGTATAGGTCTGGATTAATTCTTCAATCACATCACACCAATATTCAAAATCATCATCACTTTGACCTAACGCTCTGCCAAAATAAGCAAAGCCATGTTCGTAGGCATATTTACGCACTGCGATAACTTTTAATTCACGTAAAGCAAGTGGGAGATCAGACAAACTAATCCCCTGCGTTTCATCAAGGTGAGCTTGAATAATTTCACGAACGGCATTTGTTAGCGGGTTTTTATCTTCAATAAAGCAAAGCTTGAAATAATCTTGCACCACATGTAACGGCGCATCGTGCAGAGCATTTTCATTAAAAATATACCCTCCCTCAACGGTTGGCTGAGAGATAGCATTTTCAATACGATCTTGTGAAATTTCACCTTGCCAACGAAAGTCAGGATCCCACATCATCCAATGCTCTGGCGTCTCTGTTTCCGTCAACATAACGTAATGGGGAAATGGGTTCTGATTAAATTTATTTTCACGCTCAGGAAGGTGATAAAGATCGAGCATCACCATCAAGTGCTCTGAATTCGATTTATTACCAAGTAACGCTCTCATGGTGGCTAAATTCGCGTGCTTGGTTTTCTCACTGTCATACCAAGCGATAAGCTCGCCACCAAACAAACGTTGGTACCAATCAATAAATAATTGGTGATTAATATCGTCACTATGATATTGCAGTTGGTAGCGCTCACTTACATCAAACGTCGCATCCCATACCGCAAAATAAAATGGTCGATGATCAATACCTTTGCTCTTTAACGCTTCACACACACAACTAACAAAGCAATGTACTTTTACATCTTCAAATTCAACCTCAGGCTCTTTCGGTGCGAGCTCTGACTCATTGTTAACTTGGCATAGAAAGTCGGCTAAGCTCGCAACTGTCGCATAATCTGCAGCTGTAATATGTTGCTCTGGTACGGTCAATCCTAAATCGAGCTCTAAATGTAAAATGAGCTGGAGTATTAACACTGAATCTAAATACAACTCTTCATTCAACTTTGCTGATGGACTAAAAAGCGCCATATGGCTATTTTGCATATTTTCTTCAAGCACTTTTTTGATAGCTTGGATCATTTCTTCGCGCTGCATTTTTCTTCCTTAACCAATCGCTGCAATTGAAACACTACTTTGTGAAAGCGCTTTTCGATTTATCTTTCCATTTGCCGCTTTTTCGATAATCTCGCGCTGCTCTATATCAACGGGTAACTGGTGATTCGCTAAACGCGTTCCACACCATTGACGAATACGGCTTGGTTCAATCATTGTGTCTGCCACAAACTGCAAACACACACGCTCACCAGATAACTCATCGGCACGTTTAAACACCACCGCATCTGTAATTTCAGCCAATTCCATCACAACGTTTTCCACATCTTGTGGATACACATTCAGTCCAGAAACATTAATCATGTCATCGCTACGGGAAACGAAACATAACTGCCCTTGCACATCAAAAAAACCAAGATCTTTAGTATTAATATCAAGCTTATTTTTGGATACGATGATCTCTTGCGGGGAAGTTACATCACTCCCTGCTGATACCCTTAAATGTGGAAGTGGAAAGCCCATTTGATTGGCATAATCAGGATTTTCACAGACGGCAATACAACCTGCTTCAGAACAGCCGTATTGCTGGAATAAATACTGACTTCGTACCTTTATCGCTTCAAACCAAGCTTGCGGTAGCACCGTTCCTGACGTCATTACAGCATGCAGCTGTTCTTGTTTTGGATATAGTTGTACAAGAGAATGCAGTAAACTTGGCGATGAATACAGTAAGTGCTCACTATTCTCCAAGCATTTTCTTAATAGGTATTTAGGGTTAATGTTGGTAATGATCACAGGCACTAAATCACGCTTAAGCGCGACAAGTACGCCACAAATTAATCCATAAGAGTGGGTAATTGGACATGCAATTAAAGGGGTCATGGACTGAGGTGCAGTAAAGGTTGTCACATAACTCTCAATTTCTTCATCAATAGACGACCAAGAGCGAGTGATCACTTTCGGCTCACCTGTTGTCCCAGAGCTAGTTTGTACTAAAACCGCTTGTTGATCTTTATCTTCTCTTTTTAGCGTCAGTCCCATCTGCTCAATATCAAAGATAACGATATGACAGTTTGCTTTGTCTGCTAAACGCTTTGCCGCTAAACGCGGAGTCGTGGCTAAAATAGGATAAAATGACCCATCATTTCTTTTTAAATATAAACAAAGCGCCAGCAGCTGAGCAGGATTTTGTAGGCACACGGCAACGCGTTTTCCTGCACAATCTTTTAACTGAGGGTGCGCTGAAAATATTTGGAAACACTGTGAGAAAAAAGCACTATCGATATAATCATCGTTAACGTAAATCATAATATCCCTATTATTTAAAAGCGCACGAAAGCGCATTCGCCACGATATGGTGACACTCTTGTTTCTTAGCCTGAAATTTTCGAGCTAATAATGATTCTGTTGCAATTGAAGTAGATTGATAATCGAGTTGAGCTATCCGATCAGCGAGCTCTGGATGCGCTGCACTGTATTGTTCGAGCTTATTCTCAACCAGTTGCCAGAACTGTCTTTCCGTTCCACCGTAATGCCATTCAATAAGGTGAGAGACCTCTACGAGGTTATAAATGAATAAGGTATCCATCACTAATTCGCGCAGCAGCTCTACCGAACTCATGGCATAAAATATATCTAAAGGTGCCTTGGCTAAGGTTGGTTCTAATAATGCTAAATCAGGTGCTGGAAACTCAGTACTAAGGAACTCAGAGTGGTATTCAACACTTTCATGAAAATCACGAATAATAATCTTTTCAGGCCAACCATTGCGGTGAACCAATACCATGTTTTGTCCGTGCGGCTCCGTTCCCACCCCATACTTGACCAATAAGTGCCAAATTGGGATCACTGCCACCTCAATAAGTTGCGAGAGCCACGGCACTAAGCCATATTTATCAATCCAATGATCAATGAATGGCTGACCATCTTGCTCGACCATCATCAACGCATTAAATGGTACCGCCGTTTGCTCAGGTGATAATTTGTTCTCTAAGCTTTCTCTAAAAATAACCGCCAGTTGGTCACTTAAAGGATCACACTCTACCGTTTTCCCTAACGGTACATAAATCCCGCCAGCGTATTCGGCTAAGATGTCTAATCCTGACAACTCAGGGTCTTGACTAACAATGGTTTCAAGCCATGTTGATATCTCTGCTGCCAAACAAACGGAATAACCTGCTAAGGTTCGCTTAGAAGAGGTGTTCACCATATTTAATGGCAATTTGATATTGGCTTTTGCTTTATTCGTCACATTGAGTAAAGTTCTGACCGATTGCGAAGCAACATATTGGTCCCCTAACTCTCCCAAATCGATAATAATTTTCTGATCAAGTAAAGATGGAAAATCTTCTTTGTGTAATTGACGCCACTGCCAAGGATGAACAGGCAATAAAGCATACTCCTGCCAGTTTCCTTGTTGCTGAGATAAAATAAAACTCAGTGTTTGCCAGTGATCTTGATCTAATTCACTAGACCAAAAACGATCATGCTCACCAGGTAAACGTGAACGAAAATGTGTTCTTTTTACCGCGATCCAGTGCAAACAAAATGATTCCCCAGCTTCAGGTCCATAACATTGATGATCAAGAAAGTTAAACCCTGTTCGCGCTTTAAAAGATGGGTGATAAGGATGTCCTTCATCAAGTTGTGCTTCCAACTCAATAAAACTTGCCTGCCGACGTGAATCACGAGCTGGAATATTGTCTTGATTCCAGCGACACAAATTGGAGGTTTGTTTAAACTCTTCGATAATAGATAACTTAACTTGCTCAAGGGCGGGCAAATCTCGAACAATATCTTCCCAAGATTGCGAGATAAGCTGAGGCTGACCATCAATCGTTAAGGTTGAAATATCTAAACGATAACGCCCAAAAGCGCCAATATGACCACGAACGTGATAATGCTTTTCCGCCATGCTCCAAGTAAACGTGTTGTGACCATTCTCAGAGCCAACATCAATTTCAACCAATTGTTCAAACATGATGGCTTCAAAAAGTTGCTTAATGATTCTCTGTTCAGGTTCTAGCGTAAGACAATTAGGCAATGGCATCTGATACCTCCTTTTTCTGATTTGTGGTATCAGCTGTTATAAATGGATTATCGATGTAGCAATAAATCGCCTGTTCGTTCTCAACCATTAATTCATCGACATCGTGGACACGTGTCAGTAAATTCGCTTTCATTGCCCATTGCTTATTTGTCAGTAATTGCTCGACAAATAATTTACCGCCACCCAGTAATGATTTATGTAATGCGGTGAGCCGTTGCTTAACAAAATTCAGTAATAAAGCTTCATCAATAATATGATCAGCGCCTAGTCGACCAATAATCGAAAAGAGATGGTTGATCATTAAATAATAAGTGAATCGCTCACAGATCATTTCATCATCAAAATACAAGTCATGAACACGGCTAGATTCAGGCTCCATACCTTCTAAATAACTGCGGTAGCTTTTTGATAAATAGAAACCTTGGTTATCTCGGAAATAATAATTCGATGGATAACCAGTCTCTAATTGAATAACGCTATTTTGTTGGTGTGCTTCTAAAGCAATGCCATGCTCATCATACAAACGGATCATAGGATCTATCGCACAATCCCAATAACGGGCAAACCATCGCATCGCTACATGAGATTCAGAGCAATCCTCTTTCGTTGCCAACTCAACAATAATAGAGGCTAATAACGATGCTTGATTTGGCAGCGGATCTTGTGTCAATGCTGCAATAGTAAGAACATCTTGATCTTGATCCGCCTGAAATGGATTTTCTCGAATAATCGTTTCAAAACCACTTTCTTCTCGCTCTGGTAATAATACGGTGACGTATGCAGGATCTGTCACAACATTAAAGCTAGGATAATCACCACTAAATCCCGTCTTACGATATAACCCAGCCATAACTACGCCAGCATCAAGTTCATGACGTTTATTTACTCTAAGAGAATTCGTAATTTTTACAGGTATCGAAAACTTATACATCCAAGATAAATGCGCACTGTATAGCGATCTCACAGAGGACGTTGCGGTGAACTTACAACCATGCTGTCCGCTATCAATAATTAGCCCCTGAGTCATTAAATCCAGAATGGCGGGATCATGTAATAATTTTTGCGCTTGTAGCGGATGCATAGGCAAGACTATAAACTCATCTGAGATTTGTAAGTCTGCGGTTTCGAGAGAAGATGCGATGATCTCTTCAGCTGAAATTGATAATGCAGAGCGCTGGCAAATCAAAGAGCGGGCAACATTAAAGTAATGAAGTGCAAACTCCCCTTTTAATTCAGGCGCATAATATTGATGATGAAAATCAAGCATCCCTTGACGACTTTTAGGCGTCGGATGTTGCCAATGTCCAAAAACTAAACTCTGTTCAGCATCAATAAAACAACGAGAAGGCGGTGCATTTTTTGTCATATTTTCCGCCAAAAAATACTCCATGAGCGACATACTTTCTAACAGGCGAATCAAGAATTCCTGTTTTTTCAGTGACATTATCTTTTGCTCAAAAAATGAATCTAAAAGCATAATTGCAGCTTCTTTTTCAGAGCTGTTATACCAATTTTCATCATTATTTTTTAACCAAATATCACCAAAAGTATGGCGGCCAACAATGGTTTTATAAGTCACTTCAACAGCAATAACTACATGTTCTATAGGTAAGTTTATTTCAATAATCCACTGACACGATGGTGCACAACATAATTCATTTTTCTCCATCCACGCATCAACTCGGTACCATGAATCTTGCTTACATTCTTTTAAGTAACAATTAAAGAGGGCCTGAAATGAAGCGACTTCAGCTATTTTTTTTGCTGTTAACATCATGTTGAACCGACTATTTATTGATAAATAAGAAATTAATTAAAGATTCTTAATGATATTAATTCTCATTTCAATAATGATTACATTTGTTACACAAAAATGTATGCAGCAGCAAAACGTGGCACTTCAACGCTCGTACTTATGATTGAAACGCTTCAAAATGGACATTAAGCTCATTCATAAAACATAAATTCATGACGTATAACAAGGTCACTCAGGGCCCTATCATTAGTACTTTTTTCCTGTTTGCTTTTCCTGCACTCATTGCATTACTTGCTATTACCACTGCAAGTTTGGTCGATGGGATCTTTGTAGGAAAATATCTAGGTTATGAAGCTTTAGCAGCTATCAATATTCTTATTCCTTACATCACATTCATGTTTGCATTGGGTCTAATGGTGGCTATTGGTGGGACAGTAACTGCAGGAAAATTTATCGGAGAAGGAAACTATAAAGAGGCTAATGGTATTTTTACCTTATCGTTAATCTCTATTTTTTTATTCGCAACCTTGATGGCGATTATTAGTTTATTTTTCAATGAGACTTTATTTTTATTTCTTGGTGTTGATGAACAATTAACCCCCCTTACTCAAGCTTACTTCCAAGTAATATCAGTCGTACTCATCATTCAACTAACCACGATGGTTTTATATTATTTTGTACGCGCAGATGGCTTTCCAACGCTAGCAACATCAGCTTTAGTCTTGGGCTCTGTCGTTAACATCATGCTTGATGTCCTTTTTCTTGGCTATTTTCAATGGGGAATTCAATCGGCCGCTTGGGCAACAGGTATAGCACAGATAATACAGTTATTAGTGCTCTGTACTTTTTTCACTAAGAAACAAAGATTAATTAAATTTAAGCTCTGTTATTCAAGCGTGAAACCATACTTCAGAGGGCTACTTAATGGGATTTCAGAATATATCAATGAAATTTCTGTAGGTATTGTTATTTTCACTATTCATTGGCTATTGATGAAAGAGCAGGGCAATACTGCTATCTCAGGCTTCGCTGTCGCAAACTATATGTTATTTATTAGCATGATGCTGTTTTACGGCATTATCGATGCTCTTCATATACTGGTAAGCCAAAACTATGGAGCAAAAAATTTCACACGCATCAACCAATTCATGCTTTTAGCTACCGTTACCGTGATAAGTATTAGTACACTATTAATAGTAAGCGCACTGTCAGGATCAGATTCAATAACGAAGCTTTTCATTGAAAATACAAAATCTGACGCCTATCAATTAGCATTAAGTTACATTAGCGTTATATGGCCCTGTTTTATCTTTAGCGGAATAAATGTCTTACTATCTTGTTATTTCACAGCGATGCATTGTCCTCTTCAATCATCTATTATCGCTTTATCAAGAGGGTTAGTTTTACCTGTATCACTGCTTCTACTCTTCACCAATTTTATTCCAAGCATCCCGTTTCTTTTTGCTTTACCTATCGCAGAATTAAGCACTTTTATTATTGCATTAACGCTTTACCTTCGTTTCCAATACAGCATAAAACACAAGTCTAAGCTGGTAACTATATGATGCTTATCAATAATCAGTCATACAAAAAAGCTCTACTGAGATCTTAAATAAGTGGTCGAAAGTGCTGAACTTGCCTAAGCTTCGCAATAAAAGCTTAACTACACACTATCATTTCCACTTTCTACAGACGAAAAAAAACCTCGCTATTACTAGCGAGGCTTCTTAATAAGTGGCGGAACGGTGGGGACGCCTAGTTCGGGCTTGCGCTCAAGCGGGACTCGAACCCGCGCCCCCCGGCGTGACAGGTCGCTAAGCTCTCCAATAAAGAGGCTAACCAACTGAACTACCAACTCACTCAAATACATTTAACTCATTTATTCTAAATGTATAAAAGCCCCAGTCTTTCGACTAGGGCTTAATATAAGTGGCGGAACGGTGGGGACGCCTAGTTCGGGCTTGCGCTCAAGCGGGACTCGAACCAGCGCGCCCCGGCGTGACAGGCCGCTAAGCTCTCCAATAAAGAGGCTAACCAACTGAACTACCAACTCACTCAAATACATTTAACTCATTTATTCCAAATGTAAAAAAGCCCTAGTCTTTCGACTAGGGCTTAATATAAGTGGCGGAGCGGACGGGACTCGAACCCGCGCCCCCGGCGTGACAGGCCGCTAAGCCCTCCAATAAAGAGCCTAACCAACTGAACTACCAACTCACTCAAATACATTTAACTCATTTATTCCAAATGTAAAAAAGCCCTAGTCTTTCGACTAGGGCTTAATATAAGTGGCGGAGCGGACGGGACTCGAACCCGCGACCCCCGGCGTGACAGGCCGGTATTCTAACCAACTGAACTACCGCTCCGACGAACATGGATGTTCTAATATCGCGAAGCCATGGATGGCTAAGAGCGATAACACCACATGCGATATCCGTAGTTCAAAACGAATATCTTAACTTTTTGTCTTCACTTTTTATAAAAGTGAAAGAAAATTTGAAGCCTGGCGATGTCCTACTCTCACATGGGGAGACCCCACACTACCATCGGCGCTATTACGTTTCACTACTGAGTTCGGCATGGGATCAGGTGGGTCCATAACGCTATGGTCGCCAAGCAAATTCGACGTGAAAGGATTCACTAATATCGCGATGCCATGGATGGCAAGGAGCGATGTGACCTAACACTAAATCTGGAAATTATCTAACTAGTGTTCTCTACACGTTCAAGTGTACTTGGAGTCCGTATAAAACCCCTTGGGTGTTGTATGGTTAAGCCTCACGGGCAATTAGTATCGGTTAGCTCAATGCCTCGCAGCACTTACACACCCGACCTATCAACGTTGTAGTCTTCAACAACCCTTTAGAGACCTTAAAGGTCTAGGGATGACTCATCTTGAGGCTCGCTTCCCGCTTAGATGCTTTCAGCGGTTATCGATTCC